>QZKZ01000117.1 GCA_004796465.1 Desulfovibrio sp. | reverse complement strand
GTCCCTGTCCCAAGGGGCCATGTACAACAAGGTGCCCACGGCTCCGGCCACGATCACGAACAGCAGAATGGACAGAGTCACGATCAGGGCCACGGGCGACTTGCGGGGAGGCTCGTCCATGACCGGAGGAGGACCGGTGGGCGGCAAGTCCGCTTGGGGCGTTGCGGCCAGCCTTTGGGTGTCCGAAAGATTGACGTCCATGCCGCTGTCTTGGGGCGGCAAGGGCGGCGCAACAGCCGGGCCGTCGCCATCGGGAACCACGGCTTCCACAAAACCCGGCCCGGACATGAGCGCGGCCTGAAACTCCTCAATGGTCTGAAACCGGTCCGGAGCGCGCACGGCCAAGGCTTTGAGCAAGGCTGCCTCAGCCTCGGGCCCAATGGCCGCGCCCTTTTGCGAGGGCGGCACCAAATCGTCTTGGTCCAGCCGGTCCAGGGCTTCGGGCGGCACCTCACCGGTGATCATGCGGTAAAAGCTGCCCGCCACCGCATAAATATCGGTCCAAGCCCCTTGCCGTCCCTTTTGCCGGTACTGCTCCTCGGGCGCAAAGCCCGGCTTGAGGATCACGGACAAACTCTTGGAATGCTCGCCCATGGAATAGCGGGCCGCGCCAAAATCAAGGATTTTAACGTGCCCGCCCGTGGTGATGTAGATGTTGTCCGGGGTCATGTCCCGGTGCAGCAGGCCTTGGCGGTGCACTTCGCGAAGCCCGTCCAAAACGGGCATGATGATCTTGAGCGCGGTGTCGTAGTCCAGCTTGCCGCCCTGCTTCTTCAGGTACTGCTTAAGGTCCATGCCCTCCATGTAGTACATGACGAAATAGGCGGTGTTGTTCTCGCGGAACACATCGCGCACGGACACGATGCCGGGGTGCGGCTCAAAGCGGGCCAGGGTCCTGGCTTCGTCCTCGAACTTTTCCAGGCCGTAATGGAAATGGCTGGTCTTGTCGCCCGTGTACACGGACACCTGCTTGCCGTCCCCGGAACGGGTGGCCAGGTCGCCGGGCAAAAATTCCTTGATGGCCAGCTTGATGCTCAGGTTCAGGTCCCAGGCCAGATAGGTGATGCCGAAACCGCCGTGCCCCAAGACCCTGCCGATGAGATACTTGCCCGCAAGCACGGTGCGCGGGGACAGGTACGTGGGGGATGCGGGCTCGGTGCCTTCTTTCCAGCCGCAATTCGGGCAATAGGTGGCATCGCCCTTGTCAGCCATACAGCCCATGCAAATATGATCCGGATTCATGGCTCTATCCGCGGTTCAGGGTCCAAGCTCGGGGTTCACATCCAGCAGCAATTATCCGCCAACCAACACCTCGAACATATTGCGTTTTCCGCCCAGGTAAAAACGGTCGCCCGCGCGCAGGGTATACTCCTTGCCCGGCTCGCATCGCGCCCCGCTCATGAGAAAGGTTCCATTGGTGGACCAGGTGTCTTCCAGGGTCATGACCCCCTGGTCGCTGTCAAAACGCAGCACGGCGTGGCGTTTGCTCACCTCGGGCGAACTTTCCCCAAACACCAGTTGGCACACGCGGGGATCGCGCCCCAAGACCAAGGGGTCCTCGTCCAGTTCCACCACACTGCCTTCATAGGTCCCGCCCAGGCCGCGCAGGGCCGCGCGTCCTGGAGGCAGGGCCCCGCCGCCACGAGGACCGTAGCTGCGCCGGGTGACCACGTTCATGGACTTGCGGGCCACGGTGCCCACGGCCACCCTGCCCCGCCGGGTAAAGGCCAGGATCATGGCGGTCAAGGAGAGCATGACCGCCCCGAGAATACCGAAAAACACGCCAGGGTCGTCCTTCCAAATGCGGCTCACGTGCTCCATGGAGCCCACGCTGCGATAGGGAATATCCAGGGCGTCCAAATGGGGCAACAGCTCCTCGACCCGGATGGCCCAGCCAATCCCCTCGCCTTCGGGCACTCGGGTCGGCACCTCGATCATGTTGCCGTGCATGTCCTCCTCAAAGGTGACCACAATGACCAGTGACTTAGCCACGTTGATGCCGATGACCTGGCCGTATTCGTTGTAC
>QZKZ01000035.1 GCA_004796465.1 Desulfovibrio sp. | reverse complement strand
TTTCATGGGCATGCAGGTAGGGCAACTTTTCCAGAAGGCCCTGCTTGATGAACTCGCAAGGCACGAGGATATGCGGTTTGATCCACTGGTGCAGCCAACGGATCTTGGGTCGGTCGCGCAGGTCACCGGCCAGGCCCACGCGGTGCACCACCGGCACGCCCGCCAGTTTGGCGGCCACCCCCGCAATGCGCATATCCTTGCCTACATTGGCCACGAGCAGATCGATTGCGTTGCGTTGGAAAAAGCGTGCGCATTGAATGATGCGCAACGGGCTGAAGTCGATACCGAAACGCATGGTCCACACCGAGAGGCCTGACTCGCTCGCTTGATCCGCAAAGGGACCGGGCCGAGCGATGACGTGAACGCCATGGCCCTGCTCCTTGAGAAAAGCGGCCGACTCAAGGGTCCAGGTTTTGACCCCACCCCATTTACGCGTGGAATTGACAAAAGCGATGTTCATCTGCTTGGGCAGGTCGTCTTTATTGGGTGAGCAGTTTGTAGGCCATGGCGGCGGCGCCGAAACCCGAGTCAATATTGACCACAGCCACGCCCGGGGCGCAGGAATTAAGCATGGCCAGGAGCGCGGCCAAACCGCCAAAGCTCGCACCATATCCCACGGAGGTGGGCACCGCGATCACGGGCTTGCCGAACATGCCGCTGATCACGCTGCACAACGCCCCTTCCATTCCCGCTACCACAATATGCAGCGTGGCTTGGCCCAGGGTCGCCATGTGCGGTTCCAACCGATGCAACCCGGCCACCCCGGCATCCATGATCAGGGCCGGGGAAATGCCCAGGAAGTGGGCCGTGCCCATGGCTTCCAGGGCCACGGGCAAGTCAGACGCCCCGGCCGTGGCCACGGCCAGTTCGCTCGTATCAGGCCAAGCCAAACGGTCGTCCAGCTCAGGGCTCAGGTTTCGGCCCAGGGAAAACAACCCGGCCTCGGGCCACCAATCACCCTGGGGAAACAAGGCAAGCAGCCCTTGTCCATGCTCGGAGGTAAGCCGCGTGGCCAGCACAGGCCGCCCGGTCTCGGCCAAGCCGCTCACCGCTGTTTCCAATTGGGAAAGGCTCTTGCCCTGGCCGAACACTACTTCGCCCATGCCCGTGCGCATTTCCCGGTTCAGGTCCAGATGCACGGAACCGGCCACCCGCGATACCGGAGCCAAACGGATGGCCTGGGCCGCCTTGTCCGGGGCAACTTCGCCCTGGGCTACCTGCCTGAGAAGTTCGTCGAGTTCCTTGGCATTCATGGGATCCTTCCTTGCAATGTGGCCGGAAGCTACGAGAGGGGCGGCGCAAGGTCAAGCCTGCCTGCTCCATGAAAATGACGTCAGGCTGGCAACAAGACCTTACCCCGGGAGCGCCGTTTCTAAAAATGACCTCTTGCCGGAGCTTTATAAGACGCCCGCGTCATGTTATTGAAAAGACTTGTGCAAAAAGATATGGAGATGACCATGTCACCAGCGAGCATTCTTTTCATTGCCCCGGCCCAGGCAGTGACCAAGATATTTCCCCGCCTCAAGGAAGAAGGATTTGAGACGGGCTTGGCCGAGACCCTGAAGGGCGCTTTGGCCTATATCAAAAAAAATTCCCCGACCCTGGTGTTTACGCGGCCGCTCATGCCGGGCTACTCGGCAAGCGACCTGTTGGCCGAGGCCCAAGGCGACGACGCGTTCCCGCCCGTGGTGATTTTCACGGACCAGGGTTCCGCGGACCAGGCCCAGGCCTTCCTGGAAAAGGGGGCCAAGGACTATTGGCTGGAGCCCCTGGCCTGGGAAAAAATCCGTGCGGCCTTGCCCGGTGACGGGGCCTCCCAAACTCTTCCCAAGGCCCAAGCCGGAGCGGGCCTGAACCTGGACATCATCGGCAAACACCCGGCCATTGCCCGGGTCCTGGCCCTGGCCAAACAAGTGGCCAAATCAAAGGCCACAGTGCTCATCGCCGGAGGCTCGGGCACAGGCAAGGAAATGGTCGCCCGCTATTTGCATGCCATGAGCGACAGGGACACTGGCCCTTTCATTGCCATCAACTGCGCGGCCCTGCCTGAGCACCTCCTGGAAAGCGAACTTTTCGGCCATGAAAAAGGCGCGTTTACCGGGGCCATCAGCCGCAAGCCCGGCCGTTTCGAACTGGCGGACAGCGGTACTATCCTGCTCGATGAAATCTCGGAGATGGACCTGGGCCTGCAGGCCAAGCTCCTGCGTGTGCTTCAGGAAGGGGAAATGGACCGGGTGGGCGGCACCGAGTCGGTCAAGGTGGATGTCCGGGTCTTGGCCACCACCAACCGCAACCTGCAGGAGTGGGTGGACCAGGGCAAATTCCGGCAAGACCTGTTTTTCCGCCTCAACGTGATTCCCTTGCGCTTGCCTGACCTCAAGGACCGGGGCGAAGATGTGCTGCTCTTGGCCCGCTATTTCGTGGACCGGTTCTGCGGCCAATACTCCCTGCCCAGCCTGGACTTTTCCCAGGAAGCCGTGGACTGGCTCAGCGATTACGACTGGCCCGGCAACGTGCGCGAGCTGCAAAATCTCATGGAGCGGTGCGTGCTCTTGGCAGGCAAGGGGCCCATCACCCCCACCCATTTTCTGCTTGATGACGAGTCCTGGGTGCCGCCCGAGGAAAGCGAGGATATCCCCGAGGAAACTGCCCGGCCCTTGGTCGGCGAAGCCGTGGAAAACATGCTCGGCGGCCAAGTCATCACCCTGCAGGAGATGGAGCGAATCATGATCATGCGGGGTCTGCGCCAGACCTCGGGCAACAGGACCCAGGCAGCAGAGCTGCTGGGCATTTCCGTGCGCACCCTGCGCAACAAACTCAATGACTACCGGGACCAGGGCCTCGATATTCCTTGATGCGCGAGGTTGTTTCCCCAACGGCCCGCCTGTCCCCCCGATAAAGAAGGACGCATGGCTGACTATTTCATGCCCGCGCCGAACCAGGGCGCCCTATCCCGTCTCATGACCCGCATCAGCACGGGCAAACGGCCCAGGCCGAGCTTTCCCCGCGCCGTGCAGATCCAGACCACCAGCCGTTGCAACGCCAAGTGCTTGTTCTGCGGCTACAATGAAACCCGCGACCTCCCCCAAGGCGACATGGACGACGACCTGTTCACAAAGATCGCGGACGAATGCGGCCGCCACTTTGTGGGCCGGGTCAGCCCGTACCTCATGAACGAGCCCCTGGTGGACAAAAAACTGCCCCAGCGTATCGCTTACCTCAACAAGGTGCGCAAACCCGGCACCAAGACCAAGATCAACACCAACGGCGCACTGCTCACTGAGGATGTGAGCGAGGCCCTGATCGACGCCAAGCTTCGCCATCTCTGGATCAGCGTACAGGGCATCCGCGCGGAGACCTACAAGCAGTCCATGGGCCTTGACTTGGCCAAGACTCTGGCCAACATCGACACATTTTTAGACATCCGCGCCCGAAAAAAAGCAGCCCTGCCCAAGTTGACCATAACCATGCTGCACACCGCGCTCACGGACGCGGAAATGGACGAGGCCCATGCCTACTGGGCCGAGCGCGACGTCCGCTTCAAGGTCCATCACATGGACAACCGCGCGGGCAAGGACCTGTCCGGCCTGGCCGTGCGCAAGCCCAAGCTCAGGCGCAACTGCTCCTTGTTCCTCAAGCAGGCCTACATCCTGTATAACGGCGACATGGTCATCTGCTGTCACGACTGGCGTCGCACCATTGTCCTGGGCAATGTGGGCGAGAGTTCCATCAAGGAGATCTGGAACTCTTCCCATTTCAAGGACCTGATTCATGAATACCAGGCCGGGGACTACAGCAACCTGGCCCTGTGCCGCACCTGCACCACATCGTAAGAACAGGAGGACGACATGAGCTTATTGACCCAACAAATGGCCGGGTATCTGGAACGGGCCTCCTGGATTCGCAAGATGTTCGAGGAAGGCGCCAGGCTTAAGGCCGAGCACGGAGTTGAGGCGGTGTGCGATTTCAGCCTGGGCAACCCGGATCTGCCGCCTCCTGGTGAAGTGAAAAAGGCCCTGGGTGAATTGGCTGAACTAGCTGACCAGCCCCTGTCCCTGGGCTACATGCCCAACCCCGGCTACCCCTGGGTGCGCCAGGCCCTGGCCGAGATGGCCTCCAAGGAGCAGGCCGTAACCGTGGCTCCCGAGGACATCATCATTACCTGCGGTGCTGCCGGAGCGCTCAACGTTCTGTTCCGCGCAGTGCTCGAACCGGGCGAGGAAGTGCTCAGCCCAGCGCCCTTTTTCGTGGAGTATGGATTTTACACGGAAAATCACGGCGGCGTGTTCAAGACCGCACCGGTGAGCGGGGCGGACTTTTCCCTGGACCTCAACGCCATGGAGCAGGCCATCACGGCCAAGACCCGTGTGGTGCTCATCAATTCGCCCAACAATCCCACGGGCCGCGTGTACTCCAGAGAAGAACTGGAAGCCCTGGCTCAGGTGCTGGAGGCCAAGAGCAAGGAACACGGCAAGCCCATCTTCCTGGTATCCGACGAACCCTACCGTTTCCTGACCTTTGACAGTGTGGAAGTACCGTCCCTGCTCTCCATTTATCCTTACAGCGTGGTGGGCACTTCTTTTTCCAAGAACTTGTCCATGGCGGGTGAACGCGTTGGCTATCTGCTGGTCAATCCCTCCATGCAGGGCAAGGACGAGCTCATTGAAGGCTTGGTCCTGGCCAACCGCATTCTGGGATTTGTCAACGCCCCGGCCATTGGCCAGGCAGTGGCGGCCAAGGCCTTGAACAGCCAAGTGGACGTCTCTATTTACGCAAACAGGCGCGCGGCCATGGCCGAGGTCCTTGACAACGCCTCCATCGACTATTTCATGCCCCAGGGCGCGTTCTACTTTTTCCCCAAGGCGCCGGGCGGCGATGACGTGGCCTTTTGCGCTAAGCTGCAGCAGGAACTGATCCTGGCCGTGCCGGGCCGGGGTTTTGGCTTTCCCGGCTATTTCCGCCTGACCTTTTGCGTGGACGAGGCGGTTATCCGGCGTTCGGCCGAGGGGTTCAAGCGGGCAACGGCATAGGTACATGGAGCGCCCTCCTTGACGCCCCTCCCCAAACCCATGGTATACTCCCAAAAAAGGAATACCACCATGAAGCGCGCTCTCTTTATATTGTTCATGCTCAGCGGCCTGCTGTTTGTGGGCCATTTCGCCTTGTCCCCGGCCAATGCCTTATCGCCCCGGGTCGCGACAGAAGAATTCACGGTCAAGGGCGGCAATGACTGGGTCACCACCGGCCTCTACGTCACCCCCCACGATAGGGTTACCATCATTGCCGAAGGCGAAGTCTGCTTCAGCACGGGCAGCCATCGCGACTCTTGCGTGGGTCCCGAGGGCATGCCCCAGGAACGCTACCGCGACCTCTTCCACGGCGATGCGGACACCTGCAGCGACCCCTACTCCCACTCAAGCCACGCCGCCCTGATCGGCAAGCTGCACGGCGGCTATCCCTTCCGTTTCGGGATCGGGTCCAGTAAAACTTTTACCGGCAAACGGGGCACTGTCATGCTCCGGGTCAATGACTGCACCCTGATCAACAACTCCGGCGAATTCACCGTGACCGTGACCGTGGAATACGACGCCTGGGAAGACTAGCTTCCCCGGCTTCCCCCTTTTCCGGATTTCCTGCTTTCAGCGGGGTCTCCGCCCTTGACTTGCGCCCACTTTACGCATAACTACTCCTCTCTTTGCTTTTTGCGCTGGAGCCCATATGTTTGAGAGTTTGTCCGACAGATTGACCGGGGTCTTTAAAAAGATCCGCGGCCATGCCCGCCTGGATGAAAGCAATATCCAAGAGGGTTTGCGCGAGGTGCGCCTGGCGCTCCTTGAAGCCGACGTCAATTTCAAGGTGGTTAAGGGCTTCGTGGATCGCGTCAAGGAACGCGCCATGGGCCAGGACGTGCTCACCAGCCTGACCCCGGGCCAGCAGGTGGTCAAGATCGTCCATGAGGAGTTGGTGGAGCTTCTGGGCGGCGAATCCTACGACCTTGAACTGCGCGGCAAGGGCCCCACCGTAATCATGATGGTCGGCCTGCAAGGTTCAGGTAAGACCACTTCCTCGGCCAAACTGGCCCTGCACCTGCGCAAACAAAACATCAGCTCCATGCTGGTCCCGGCCGACGTGTACCGCCCGGCCGCCATCGACCAGTTGCATACCCTGGCCAAGCAGCTCGACATTCCCGCCTTTCCCTCAACCACGGACATGAACCCCGTGGACATCGCAGCCAGGGCCGTGGCCCAGGCCGAGGAAGAAGGCATTGGCGCGGTGCTCCTGGACACCGCGGGCCGCCTGCACATTGACGACGAACTCATGGCCGAGCTGGCCGCGATCAAAGACAAGGTCAATCCACGCGAAATCCTGTTCGTGGCCGACGCCATGACCGGCCAGGACGCGGTCACAGTGGCCGAGCGCTTCAACGATCTGTTGGAGATTTCCGGCGTTGTCCTGACCAAGATGGACGGCGACGCCCGGGGCGGCGCAGCCCTGTCCATCAAGTCCGTGACCGGCAAACCCGTGAAGTTCGTGGGTGTGGGCGAACAGCTCTCAGCCATTGAAGTCTTCCATCCCGACCGGATCGCAGGCCGCATCCTGGGTATGGGCGACGTGATGACCCTCGTGGAAAAGGCGCAAACCGAATTCGACGAGGAAGAAGCGGAAAAGATGGCCAAGAAGATGCAAAAGGCCACCTTTGACTTCGAAGATTTTCGCGTACAAATGCGGCGGCTGAAAAAGCTCGGTTCCCTAGGCGGGCTCATGAAACTCATCCCAGGTATGGGCGACGTGAAAAAGCAGCTCGACGACATGGGCGGGGTGCCGGAAAAGGAACTGGGCAAGACCGAAGCCATTATCTGTTCCATGACCATGCAGGAACGACATCAGCCCGACATCATCAACCCCAGCCGCAAGGAACGCATAGCCAAGGGCAGCGGGACCACGATCAAGGACGTGAACCTGCTGATCAAGAATTTTGAAGGCATGCGCAAGATGATGAAGCAGATGATGGGCGGCAAGGGAGCCAAGGGCCGCATGCCGCCGGGCATGGCCGGAGCCGGAGGCTTGGGCGGCATGCCCGGAATGCCGGGAATGGGTGGCTTGCCTGGAATGGGTGGCATGGACCCGGGCGCTGGACCCAGCAAGAGCCAGTTCACCAAAAAGAAAAAGAGCAAGCGCAAAAAGCGCAAGAAACGCTAGCAAGTTGGTAGTGAAAAAACTTGCTTCTTCGCAACGATTGTATATTATTTAATAAGGAGAATATCGATCATGGCAGTGAAAATCCGTTTAACCCGTATGGGGTCGAAAAAGCGTCCCTTTTACCGCATCGTGGCCATCAATTCCGAGACCCGCCGCGACGGTCGCGCCCTGGAGTTCCTTGGACATTACAACCCCATGGTTGACCCAGCGGAAATAAAAGTGGATAAAGAGAAAGTGAAAAAGTGGATGGACAAGGGAGCCCAGCCCTCGGATACGGTCCGCTCCTTGCTCAAGGAAGCCGGATACGAAGGCTGATACGTACCTTGCGCCCCTGCCTCCGCTTTCCTGCGCTCTGTGAACAATCGCTGGTGGAGGTGACCCATGCTGAAAGATCTTATTGAGTACATTGCCAAGTCTCTTGTGGACAATCCTGATGATGTCTTGGTGTCCGAGGTCGAAGGGGAGCAAACGTCCGTGCTGGAGTTGAAGGTTGCCAAGGAGGACCTGGGCAAGGTCATTGGCAAGCAGGGCCGAACGGCCCGGGCCATGCGCACCATTTTGGGCGCTGCGTCCACCAAGGCCAGAAAGCGTTCGGTCCTGGAGATCCTTGAATAGGGGCTCATCCCCGCTATCAGGACCATGGTACGAATCGGCGAGGTCGTGAAACCCCACGGCCTGCGAGGGGAGTTCGGCGTGGACTGCCGCGCGGACACCCCTTTTTTCTTTGAGGACTTGGACACCGTGTTCATCGGCTCTTCCGCCAAGCGCGCCCGGGCCATGACCGTGGAATCGGTGCGCGAGCACAAGGGCCGTTTGCTGCTTACGGTGCGCGGGGTTACCGACCGGACCCGGGCCGAGGCCATGCGCGGTTTGTCCGTATTTCTCAGAGACGAGGACCTGCCCGAACTGGACGGGGACGAGCTGTACCTGCACCAAATCGAGGGCCTCAGCATCGTGGTCCGCTCTGACGGCGTGGACACGCCCTTGGGAACCCTCAGCCAGATCCTGACGCCCACGCCCGAGCAAGAAGTCTGGGTCATCACCACGCCCCAGGGCAAGGAAGTGATGTTCCCGGCCACCGAGGAGTTTGTCCTGGAAGTGGATCTTGATGCGGGCACGGCGATCATCGCTCCGCCCCCCGGCCTTTTGGACATCTACCTGGGTGAATGACCTGACCGCGAGACCCATCGTGCACTTCACCATCGTCACCCTGTTCCCCGAGTTCTTCACCGGTCCCCTGGGCTGCGGCCTCTTGGCCCGGGCGCAAGAAAGGGGTTTGGTCTCCTTCAGCCTGGTCAATCCCCGCGACTTTGCCCTGGACAAGCACCGCACCGTGGATGACCGACCTTACGGCGGCGGACCGGGCATGGTCATGGGCCTCGACACTTTGGTCCCGGCCCTGGAGTCCATTAAAGACAGGGGCGAAACCGTTCTGCTCGCGCCCTCGGGCCAACCGCTCAGCCACGGCCTGGCCCAGGAATTGGCTCGGATGGACAGGGTAACGCTTATCTGCGGCCGTTACGAGGGGTTGGACGCCCGGCTCGGCGAGATATTCCCCCTTCGATCCGTGTCTGTGGGCGACTTTGTGCTCAACGGCGGCGAAGCCGCGGCCATGTGCGTGATCGAGGCTGCGTCCCGCCTGATTCCCGGTTTCATGGGCCATGAGGAATCCGCTGGAGAAGAAAGCTTTTCCACCGGGCTCTTGGAATACCCGCACTACACGCGGCCCGAAAAGTTCCAGGGCCGCGGGGTGCCTGATGTGCTCACTTCGGGCGACCACGCCAAGATCGCGGATTGGCGGCGCAAGCAAGCCCTCTGGGCCACTTTGCAAAGGCGTCCCGAGTTGCTGGCCTCGGCCCGGCTCACCACCCAAGACATGGCGTGGCTGACCAAGGAATCCGAGCGCCAGGGTCGCACGCGTTTGGGCCGCAACCTCTACCTGGCCCTGCTCCATCACCCCGTGCTCAATAAACAGGGACAAGTGACCACTGTTTCCTTGACCAACCTAGACCTCCATGATATTGCTCGCTGTTCCCTCGCCTACGATCTCGGCGGTTTTTTTGTGGCCACACCTTTACAGGACCAACAGCGCCTCATATCCACGCTGTGCGGCCACTGGGTCGAGGGAAGGGGCCGCCAGGCCAATCCAGACCGGGCCAATGCCTTGAGCATGATTCGCTTGGCCAAGGACCTGGAGGAAATACTGGCTCAGGTGGAAGAACTTGCGGGCAAAGCGCCGCGCATCTTCGCCACCAGCGCCCGCAACGTTGGGGAGACCGGGACCGGAGACATTCGGGCTTTGCTGGAGACAGAACCGGTACTCCTGTTGCTGGGCACAGCCTCGGGATTGGCTCCCGAGGTTATGGACCGGGCCGAAGGCTGTTTAAGGCCCGTCCGGTTCCTGGACAAGGACAACCACTTGTCCGTGCGCACAGCCACAGCTGTGATGGTGGACAGGATTGTAAGCGATACGTTGTAAGTATTTATAGAGAAACAAAAAAAATTCCAGTGTAGGGAGTGAGCATATGGACGTGATCAAACAACTCGAACGCGAGCACATGCGCATGGACATGCCCCAATTCAAGCCCGGGGACACGGTCAAGGTTCACCTGCGCATCATTGAAGGGGAAAAGGAACGCATCCAGGTTTTCCAGGGCGCTGTGATGCGCATCCACAAAGGCACCACCAACTCCACCTTTACGGTGCGCAAAATTTCCGACGGCATCGGCGTGGAGCGCGTGTTTCCGTTCCACACCCCGTTCATCGAGCGGGTGGAAGTGGTGTCCGAAGGCAAGGTCCGCCGCAGCCGCCTCTACTACCTGCGCGGCCTCAAGGGCAAGGCGGCCAAGATCAAACAAAAGAACGTCTGGAGCTAATTTTTCGCGGGGTCTGTTGTCAACGACAGACCCCGCGTTTTTTTCGCTATGTCTCCATCTGACCAGGGCTCCCTGCCCCTGGACCTCACCCCCTCCCATACACCCATTTTGGGGTCCCTGCCCCGGCCCATCGCCGGTGTGGACGAAGCGGGACGCGGTTGTTTGGCCGGTCCTGTAGTCGCTGCCGCTGTCATCCTCCCGGACACTTACGACCTGCCCGGCCTTACCGACTCCAAAAAGCTCACTGCTCCCAAACGTTTTGGCTTGGAATCGCGCATCAAAAGCCAAGCCGTGGCCTGGACCGTGGGCTGCTCCTGGCCCCGGGTCATCGAACGGATCAACATTCTCCAGGCCACCCTGCGCGCCATGGAACGCGCGGTAAATATCCTCAAAGTCAAACCCGCTGCCCTGGCCGTGGACGGCAACCAGGCCATGAACTCGGCCCTGCCCCAGAAGACCGTTATTGACGGCGACTCCCTGGTTCCGGTCATCTCCGCGGCCTCGATCCTGGCCAAGACTTTCCGCGACCGGCTCATGGCCACCTTTGATAGGCGCTATCCAGGGTATGGGTTCGCCAAGCACAAGGGGTACGGAACCGCCCAACATCGCAAGGCCATCCAGGAGTTCGGTCCCTGCACTCTACACCGCATGACCTTCAAGGGCGTGAAGGGCGTGACACCCGGGACCGGGCCGGATACAGTAGCCCCGTGGCAGAACACCTGAATACCGGAGCTTGGGGCGAGGACGCTGCTGTGGAGCACTTGCGCGGTTTGGGCTACGCCATCCTGGAGCGCAATTGGCGCAGCGGCCAACTGGAAATCGACATCATCGCCCGCCACGACGAATACCTCGTGTTCGTGGAGGTCAAGACCCGTGTCTCCGGTGAACGCGGCACTCCCCAGGAGGCCGTAGGCCGGACAAAACAACGTAGGCTCACCGCCGCGGCTACCCAGTACCTTTCCAGCCACGATTTATGGGAATCGCCCTGCCGCTTTGACATCATCGCGGTCACCAAAACAGCGGGCGGCCTGAACCTGGAACACATGGAGAACGCCTTTGAAGCCGCTGCTGATGCTGGTGGCCACGCCGCTTGGCAACCCTGGTGACCTCTCGCCCCGGGCGCGCGAAGCCTTGGAAGAAGCGGACCTGGTGCTGGTTGAGGACACGCGCAGGGCAGGCAGCCAATTCAAGCGCTGGGGCCTGCGGGTCCAGCGCATGCTCTCCTTTTTCGAACACAATGAACAGGCGCGCACGGACCAAGTCCTTGGCGAACTGAAAGACGGCGCCAGGGTCGCGCTCATGAGCGACGCAGGCGCGCCCTGCGTTGCCGACCCGGGTTATCAATTGGTGCGGGCCTGCCAACAGGAATCCATTCCCGTCACGCCCATCCCCGGTCCTTCCGCCGTGATCTGCGCGCTCATGGCCAGCGGCCTGCCCGCCCACCCCTTCACCTTTCTCGGATTTTTGCCCCGCAAACCGTCCGAGCGGAACCGAACCCTGGCTCCTTTTGCTGAAATCAAGACCACCCTGGTCTTTTTTGAACGCAAGAACCGAGTGCTCGACGCACTTCATGCGGCCCACGAGCTGCTGGGCAACCGCGATTTCTGCTTGGCCAGGGAATTGACCAAGACCCATGAGCAGTTTATCCTTGGTCAACTGGGCGATCTCTCTGATGTGGACCCTGAACTCAAGGGCGAGGTCACGGTGGTGATCGGGCCGCCCGAGGCGGGCTTGCGCACCGAGGCTGCCCAGGCAAAAGCTCTCATGCGCCAATACTTGGACCGGGGGATCAAGGCCAAGGAAGCGGCCCGGCAAGTCCGGGAAAAGACAACGGGCTGGAGCGCCAAGGAACTCTATGCCTTGGCCGTGGAACAAGGCAACGGGGACATCCCTGATGGCGAGTGAATCATCACGCTGGAAATCGCTCATGCTCTGCTTCGCCAGGACCTATATGGTGGCCGGGGCCTTCAACACGCGCGGCATGCAGAACGTGGGCCTGGCCTTTATCATGAACCCCGGGCTCAAGGCCATGTACCGGGACAGCGGCCAACTCAGCGACGCCAGGAAGCGCTACCTCAAGCATTACAACACCCACTTTTTTTGGACGCCGCTCTTGGTGGGCGTGTTCCTCTCGGTGGAAGACAAGATCGCCAAAGGGTTGTTTTCCCCCACCGTGCTGGACAACGTCAAAAACACCACGGCCTACACCTTGTCCGCCATCGGCGATTCCGTGTTCGGCGGCAGTCTGCTCGTGTTCTGGTCCTTGTCCACGGCCTGCTTCATTGTTTCCGACCTGATCGGAGCCGCCATGGTGTGGGCAGTGCTGTGGTTTATCGCCCTCCAGGTTTTCAAGCTGACCACCTTTATCATTGGTTTCAGGGAAGGCCTCAAATTCCTGGTGCGGCTTAGGCAATGGGATCTCATTAATTGGGGCCGCCGTTTGAAACTGGTCAACGCCCTGCTCCTGGTGCTGCTGTTTTCCATGATCTGGCCCGAGCATTTTTCCGGCGTGGGTTTGATCCCAACAGCCGGAGTGCTGGCCCTGGTTTCCTGGGCTGTATCGCGGGCCTTGGTCGCCAGGGAACTTGTTGCCATTCTTGTCCTGACGGTGTATCTGGCATGGCCGCTGATTTCCCAGCTTTGCCTGGCGGTGTTTTAACAACCCAACGACAGCATATGAACGAAAAGCATATCCAACACGATACGTCCGCCAACACACGCCATGTCTGCGTGCGCAATGAGCTGGGACTTCACGCCAGGCCTGCGGCCCGATTGGCCCAGGAAGCCCAGCGTTTCGCCTCGGACATCCAACTGATCCAGGGCGACCTGGAGGTGGACGCCAAGTCCATTCTGGATATATTATCCCTGGCTGCGGGTCAGGGCTGCGCCTTGACTCTCAAGGCCGAGGGTGAAGACGCGGGCCAAGCCCTGGACCACCTCAGCACTTTCATCGAAAACCTCCTGCCCGAGGAGAACTGATGGCCGCGAGGATACTTCAAGGCATTGCCGTTTCCGCGGGCGTGTCCGTGGGCAAGGCCTTTTTCCTCAACCGCCGCCGTTTCGACCTCATTCCCCGCCAGACCGTGGCCCAAGACCTGGCGCCCTTTGAAGAGGAGCGCCTCAGGCTGGCCTTTGAACTGACTCAGGCGGATATGGCCGCGGCCCGCGACAAGGTGCCTGCCGAACTCAAGGAACACGCGGCCATCATCAATACCCACCTGGCCATTTGCAAGGACCCCAAGCTCCTGAACAAGGCGCTCAAGACCGTACGCGAGATGGGGATCACTGCGGAGTGGGCCTTGGAAAAGGCCGTGGATGAGATAGGCGAGGCCTTCAGCGCCATTGAAGACCCCTATATCCGCGAGCGCTACCAGGACGTGCAGGTAGTGGCCGACCGTATCCAGTCCCGGCTCATGGGCCAGGGCAAGATCGGCGATATCAAGGCCATCCGCAACCGGGCCGTGCTCCTGGCCCACGATTTGACCCCGGCGGACACCATCGGCATCGAGGTCTCCAAGATCATGTCCTTGGCCACGGAAATGGGCGGCAAGACCTCGCATACGGGCATCCTGGCCAGGTCGCTGCAGATCCCGGCCCTGGTCGGGGTCACTGATTTGGAAGAGCACGTGATGGACGGCCAACTCGTGATCATTGACGGGCTCAAGGGCCGGCTCATCGTGGACCCGGACGAAGAGGAATTGGCCTACTACTCTGATCTCAAGTACCAATTCGAGGATTACCAGGCCTCGATCATCCGCGACTGCTCCTTGCCCGGCGAGACCCTGGACGGCTACCGGGTCGAGGTCCTGGCCAATATCGAGCTGTTCGAGGAAGTCACGGCCGCCCTGGACAGCGGCGCGGAAGGCGTGGGCCTGTACCGCACCGAGTACTCCTTTCTCAACCGCAGGGAATTGCCCTCTGAGGAAGAACTCTTTGAGGAATACTCGGAGATGGCCTCGATCATGCACCCACGCACCGTGGTTTTCCGGACCCTGGACGTGGGCGGCGACAAGATCCTCAAGGACTGGAACCTGCCCGGAGAACCCAATCCGGCCCTGGGGCTCCGGGCCATCCGCTTTTGCCTCAAGCACCGCGACCTGTTCATTCGCCAGCTCCGCGCCATCTTGCGCGCCAGTGAGTTCGGCAACATCGCGGTCATGTTCCCCATGATCTCGGGCCTCAAGGAAGTGCGCGAGGCCAAGGCCTTGTGGCAACGGGCCCGGCAGGAACTTCGCGCCGAAGGCAGGCGCATCGCCCAGGACATCCCCTTGGGCATCATGGTTGAATTGCCCTCGGCCGTGATGATCGCGGAAAGCTTGGCCCGGGAAGTGGACTTTTTCTCCATCGGCACCAACGACCTCATCCAGTACTCCCTGGGCATCGACCGCACCAACAAGCACGTTTCCTACCTGTACCAACCCCTGCACCCTTCCGTGGTGCGTTCCATCAAGCAGGTGGTGGACGCGGCCCACCAAGTAGGCATTGAAGTGGCGGTGTGTGGCGAGGTCGCGTCCGACCCGTATTGCGTGCCCATCCTC
The DNA here is from genome assembly GCA_004796465.1 of Desulfovibrio sp. Classification (GTDB taxonomy): domain Bacteria; phylum Desulfobacterota; class Desulfovibrionia; order Desulfovibrionales; family Desulfovibrionaceae; genus MADRE1. The sequence goes on along the minus strand of QZKZ01000035.1, from coordinate 5,421 downwards.
ATGGGCATGCAGGTGGACGCCCTGTCCATTGCACCCCAGGCCATTCCCGGCATCAAGCGGGTCATTCGCCAGACTACCATGGACGAGTGCAAGGGCTTGCTCAAGCATGTGCTGGAAAGCGACACTGTGGGCGCCATCAACCGCCACGTCAAGGACGCCATCTTTAAGCGTTCGCCTGAGGAACTTACCTTTTATTCCTCAATCCTGGACATGGATGAGGGGTAGATGTAACATCTCCCCTTACATTGTCTTTCTCTCTTTAGCTGCAGACAACTGTCCCCCTTGAGAAGGATGTGTCGTGGACAACAACGCGCGCATGCAATTTACTCAACTGACTCTCGCTTTCACGGGACAGCACGCCCACCTTGAAGCGCCGTTTCTGCACGATTACTATACGAGGTTCATCCGCCATATCCGTGCGTGCCACTTCTACACAATGGCTGCTTGGGGAGTCTGGATGGCCATGACCGCCGCCCTTTACCCTGAATTAAGATTGCTTGCCACATTACTTGTCGTTGCAGTTGTATGGCCGGTCTTCATGGCCAGCTTCATCTTTTCCTTTCATAAACGTTTCATCAATTTCTACCAAGCCGCCATGGCATCATACATAGTCCTTGTCGGGCTCTGTGCTTTGTATATAACAATGGTCGGAGCAACTCCTTTTTTCGAATCTGGTGTCATGGGCTTTTCTTTTTGTTTTGTTTTTGGCTACATGCTTATTCGAGCTCGTTTTATCTACGCTGCAACAGCATCTATCTTCATCACAGTCGTATTTATCGCAACAATATCCTTTTTCAAAGATATCAGCCTGTCTTCAAAAATGTTCTCCTCCGCGTTTCTTCTCTTGCTCAACAGTTTAGGAGCAATTGCCTGCTACAACCTTGAACGCTCGGCCCGCAGGGATTTCTTTTTTGCCCAGCTCCTGCTGCACAAACAAAAAGAACTGGAAAACGCCAACAACAGCCTCACAAAACTCAACACTTCTCTTGAAATGCTCTCCTTGCAAGACAGCCTCACGGGCGTGGGCAACAGGCGATGCTTTGACGAATGCCTGGACAAGGAGTGGCAACGTCTCTCGCGCAGTGAGCAGCCCCTTTCCCTGATCTTGGTCGATGTGGATCACTTCAAGTTGTATAACGACACTTTTGGCCACCAGGCTGGAGACGGTTGCCTCCAGGAGTTGGCTCGCATATTACAAAAACAAACCCAACGCTCCAACGACATGGCCTTTCGCTATGGCGGCGAGGAGTTCGCCTTGGTCCTGCCCGAGACCAACGAGGCTGGAGCTGCCCGTGTGGCCCAAGCCATCCGTGACGCCGTGCGCGCCTTGAATCTGCCCCACGAGTCTTCCCCTACCGCCCCCCATGTTACCGTGAGCCTGGGAGCAGCCACCATGACGCCCCAGCCCCAATTCACTCCCGCCGATCTTGTCGCGGCCACGGACCAAGCCCTGTACCTTGCCAAGAAACAGGGCCGCGACCAATACGTCCGCGCGGATACCGCTGGAGCATGAGACCGAGGCCGTTTGTTGAAGAACGTGGGCACTCTGCAACTGCCGTGGAAAAAACAGTTGATGTTTCCCGGCATTACTATTTAGTATTTCTTTTCTTGCCCCGCGTAGCGACTCGCCACGCCATCCCCCACAGTATGAGCGAAGTATTATGAGTAAAAAAGCCAATCACGACCGCCAGCCGCACATGGTCAATAAAAACGCGCGCCGCAACTTTGAACTCATGGAAAAGTTCGAAGCGGGCCTGTCCCTCATGGGCTCGGAAGTGAAAAGTTTGCGCGAGGGCCGGGTCAGCTTCAAGGACGGCTATATCCGCTTCAAGAACGGCGAGGCCTATCTCTCGGGCGTGCACATCGCGCCTTATGAAAATGCCGGTCCTCCTGGCCACGGCGGACACGAGCCGGAACGCGACCGCAAGCTCCTGCTCCATGGCCACGAAATTCGCCAACTTGCCAACCAAGTGGAACAAAAAGGGCTTACCGTGGTGCCCGTGCGCATCTACTTCACCCGGGGCAAGGCCAAGCTGGAAATCGCCGTGGCCCGGGGCAAGAAGCTGCACGACCACCGCGAAACCCTGAAGCGCAAGGCGGTCCAGCGCGACATGGAGCGGGAAATGTCCCGCGTCTAGTTTCACCAGTTCCCCCAGGAGCCTTTCATGAGTCCCAGCGAGACCTCCCTTTCCTCTTCCCAGGAATCTTTTTTGCGCGGGTTGTTTCCGGGCGACGATTGCCTGCTTGAGCCCGAGGAAAAACTCATCTTCGGCGCTGATGCAGGAAGAGGCTATGCGCCGCCCCTGGCCGTGGTCCGGCCCTGCAACCAAGGGCAAATCGTTGAACTCCTGCGCTTCGCCCATACCGAGCAGATCCCCATCTATCCCCGCGCCCGGGGCACCAACGTGGTGGGCGACTGCGTGCCCGAGACACCGGGCATCGTGGTTTCCACCCTGAAGATGAACGCGGTCAAGGCCATTGACGAGAACGATTTCGTGGCCGTGGTCGAACCGGGCGTGGTCACCTCGGACCTGCAGGCTGCTGCCGAGGCCAAGAAGCTGTTCTATCCGCCTGACCCGGCCTCCATGCGCATCTCCACTATCGGCGGCAACGTGGCGACCTGCGCGGGCGGCATGCGCGCCCTCAAGTACGGCGTGACCCGCGACTACGTGCTGGGCATGACGGCTGTGCTGCCCGGCGGTGAAGTGATCACCACGGGCGGCCGCGCGCACAAGAACGTGGTGGGCCTTGATCTGACCCGGCTGTTGGTCGGTTCAGAAGGCACCCTGGCCTTTATCACCGAACTGATCATCAAACTCTTGCCCCTGCCCGAGGCCACGGCCTCGCTGCTCGTGGGCTACTCCAGCCTGGAGCAGGCCTTGGACGCGGCACGCGACGTGTTCGCCGCTGGCATCCTCCCGGCTTGTTTGGAGCTTATCGCCGGCCAGTCCATCTATTGTTTGGGCCAAGTCACGGATGTTCCCTGGCCCGAGAACACCCAGGCCGCCCTGCTCTTTCGCGTGGACGGCAGCAGACGCGCTGTGGACGCTGACATGGACCGGCTCATCGAGGTCATTAAGACGGGTTCGCCGTCCTCCCTGGACCAAGGCCGCACGCCCGAGGCCGAGGAACAACTCTGGGAGGTCCGGCGCATGATCAATCCCGCGTCGTTCCAGGCCGGACCCAACAAACTGGCCGACGACATCGCCGTGCCCAGGGGGGCGCTCAAGGAGGCGCTTACAGGCGTGGAAACAATCTGCGCGGACATCGGCCTGCCCGTGCTCAACTTTGGTCACCTGGGCGACGGCAACATCCACGTCAATGTGATGTACGACAAGGCTGTGCCCGGCCAAAGCGATCTGGCGACTCAAGCCAAGGAAAAAATCCTCGATCTGACCCTGTCCTTGGGCGGCACCGTGTCCGGCGAGCACGGCATCGGCCTTTCGAAGCTGCACACGGTCTCCAAGCAGATCGGCGAAACCGAACGCGGCCTCATGCGCCACATTAAAACAGCCTTTGACCCCCACAACATCATGAATCCAGGCAAGGCGTACTGAGCCATGGCCGGAACTTCTCTGCTTAACAAGGACTGCACCCTGTGCGGCCGTTGCCTCCAGGCCTGCCCCCTGGTCAAGGCCACGGCCAAGGAGGAGTTGTCGCCCCGGGCCAAGTCCTTTTTGGTCCAGGCCATGGAACAGGACATCGCGGTGCTGACCACACGGCGCGCCGAGGATCTGGCCGCCCTGTGCCTGGGCTGTGGCCGCTGCGGCGAGGTCTGTCCCCAGGGCCTGGCCGCGCCCGACCTGGTGGCCAAGCTCAGGGCCGCGCACCCCGGCTTTGAGGGCTGGTTGTGGAAAACATGGATCAAGGGCGGTAGCGCCCTGTGGCCTGCCATGGCCCGAGTGTCGGGTCTGGTGCCGAATTCGTCCACACCTGGAAGCAGGCGCGGCATGATCAAGGCCCTGGATGGCCGCACATCGCTTACACCATGGTTGCGGATCACGAGTATGGAACCCTCGGAAGGTTACGCCGGAGACAAACAAGCCGCGCTGTTTCCCGGCTGTTTCGCGGGCCGCACCCGGCCCGGCTGGCTGGCCAAAGCCCGAGATATCCTTGATCAACTAGGTATTGCCGCTCCAGAAGGCGCGAAAGAGCCGCGCTGGGACTGCTGCGGCTCCACCCTGGGCCATGCTGGTTTGCGCAAGGAGGAAATCAAGGCGCACCAACACAATGTGGATATCTGGCGCGACCTGGGCCGCCCCTTACTAGTCGTAGTCTGCGCGAGTTGTGGCCACGGGCTCAAGGAAACCGCGCTTGACCGGGACATTGATTGGGCCGAAGGCGAGGCTGAAATGTGGCGCGAGTCCGTGGTCTGGCTGTCCAGCCTGATAGGCTCCATCCACGCCGAACTCCTGGACAATGCTCCGGAACAGGTTCGTTACCACTCCCCCTGCCATGCCCGTCCCCAGGACCCGGACAAGGCTTTTCTCGCCCGATTGCTGGGCGAACGATTCTCTCCGGGCTCGGATGAAGCCTGTTGCGGCCTGGGCGGCGTGCTGCAACTGGCCGCCCCTGAACTCTCCCGCTCCGTGGCTGCCCAACTTTGGACCGCCATGGCCCCAACACCCGGCGCTCAAGTGCTCACGGGCTGCTCGGGCTGTGTGTTGCAATTGACCGCCACGGCCCCAAAAAATACCGCTGTGGGCCACTGGCTGGAAATTCTTGCCTGAACGCGGTACACGCCTCTTGTTTATACCTGAACCAGTCTTACCATGACCCAAGCATCCCGGGAATGTACCCAGGGACACGGCGCGCCTCGCAAATCGCGGCGGGCCTTGAATATCAAGGAGCACCCATGATCAGTTCCCTCGTACGCAAAGTGGTGGGCTCGAAAAACGAGCGCTACCTCAAGACCATCGACCCCCTCGTGGCCCAGGTCAACGGCCTGGAGCCCAAAATGCAGGCCTTGTCCGACGAGCAAATCGCCGAGCAAATCACTGCCTGGCGTCAGGAAGTGGAGAACGGCCGCGACCTCGACGACTTGCTGCCCGAGTGTTTTGCCCTGGTGCGAGAGGCTTCGGTGCGCGTGTTGGAGATGCGCCACTTTGACGTCCAAATCATGGGCGGCGTGGTCCTGCACCAAGGCAAGATCGCGGAAATGAAGACCGGTGAAGGCAAGACCTTGGTGGCCACCCTGCCCGTGGCCCTCAATGCCCTCACAGGCAAGGGCGTGCACGTGGTCACGGTCAACGACTACTTGGCCAGCCGCGACGCCGAATGGATGGGCCGTTTGTACCAATTTCTCGGCTTCAGCACCGGCGTCATCGTGCACGGCCTGAACGAGGCCGAGCGCAAGGAAGCCTACGGCGCGGATATCACCTACGGCACCAACAACGAGTTCGGCTTTGACTACCTGCGCGA
>QZKZ01000396.1 GCA_004796465.1 Desulfovibrio sp. | reverse complement strand
GGTCAGGGGCCGGGATATGGAGCGGGTGAAGAGGTAGCCGATGATCACGGCGCTGAAAAAGATGGCCAGGGTGACCAGCACCTGGTTCATGATGGCCCGGTGCACGGAGTCCCGAATCACTCCCCGGTCCATGCCGATGTGCACGTACCCTCCCACGCCGCTGAGAATGGGCTGGGCGATGTGCAGGTACTCCTTGCCGTCGCCCAGGGCCAACTCCCGGTATATAACCACTTGATCGCTGATTCCGGCTCGGCTCGAATGGGCAAGCACGTCCTCCAGTTCATCAGGAACAATGGGCACGAAGGTATGGGCCATGGTCTCGCCGTAGCGGTCCGAGACCACCACATATGAGACTCCGGCAATGGCCAGGTAGCGATCGATCATGGCCTGGATGGCAGTGGCGTCGCGGTCGAGCACGGTCTCCAGGTCGGATTCGGCCACGCTGCGGGCAATGGCCTGGGCCTTGGATTCGTGCTCCTTGGTCAGGTAGCTGTCCAGAAAAATGCCGAACAACACGGACATGGCCGTTGTCAGCACGCCAAAGAACAGGATCATGAAGAACAGCGCTTTGCTGAACAGCTTCGATATTCTCATGTTTCCTGTTCTGCTCCTGTCCGAATACGTGGATACGCGTACCAGCCCCGTGCAGCGCCGCCCGGACAGCCGTCCCTTGCATATGAAGCGGGATTGCCTTGCTGTCCAGGCCCATGGTAACGGGAAAAGGCCGTAGAATGCAATAAATGCTCTCCACGCTTTTGGATGGGGAGCCTAACCCAGCACCAACTATCCCGGAGTCCCTCATGGAAATCGTGTTCATCGGCGTGGGCGAGGCCTTTGACCAGAACCTGCCCAACTGCTCGGCCCTGGTCCTGGCCGAGGGCGGCCAAGGGGCCAAATCCATCCTCCTGGACTGCGGCTTCACGGTTCCCTTTGCCCTATGGCGGACCATGCTCAAGGAGCCGGACCTGCCCGGCCCCCTGACCCTGGACGCGGTCTGGATATCCCATTTCCACGGTGACCACTTTTTTGGACTGCCCGCCCTGCTCCTGCGCTTTTACGAGGAAGGCCGCACTGAAACCCTGCATCTCCTGGGCCAAGAAGGGATGGAAAAGACCGTGCTCGCGGCCATGGACCTGGCGTATCCCGGCACCCGAGCCAAGTTCGCCTTTTCCTTGGAATTCCATGAAATTTCCCCGGGCGCGCCCCTGTCCCTGCTCGGCTTGTCCCTGAGCGCGGCCCACAGCGAGCATCCCCGGCCCAACCTTTCCCTGCGCCTGGAAGACGCCAATGCCTCCATATTTTACTCAGGCGACGGCCGCCCCACGGACGCAACCCTGGAACTGGCCCGGGACGCGCACCTGATCATCCACGAGTCCTTTTCCCTGGAGCCGGACACAGCAGGACACGGCACCGTGCCCGGCTCCATTGAATTCGCGCGCAGGGCGGGCGTTCCGGAGCTGGCCCTGGTCCACATCCGCCGCGACGTTCGCGCCGAACACATGCAGGACATTCGCCAGGCCATGGATCAGGCCCAAGGCCTCATCGTGCACCTGCCCGAGCCCGGAGACAGGCTCAGGGTGTAAACTTGCCCGAACCTCGCTGGGACTAGTGCGCCAGCAGGTCATGGGTGAAGGAGTTGAGCTGCCCCTTGATCTGCCAGATGCGCAGGGTCACGTCCTGGCGCGGCGGGAACAGGCCGTGCAGGTCCTGGCTCACCGGCTCCAACTCCACATTGTTCACGGTGATCAAGTCGTGCATGAGTTCGATCTTGTGCATGGGATAACCCGGAAACTCTGCCAAGGGGTTGGGGGTGAGAATGATCAAGTCCACGGTGGTGTCGCCCTGCTCGGTGCGCGTGATGCGCAAGGGGTAATACAACTGCTCGGATTCGAAACGGTACTGGATGGCCTGGTTGGTGACCGGCTCGCTGTCCAGGCTGACCACGTCGAACACGAACCAGCCATATCCATCCGCCAAGTACTCGCCCACGACCTGCTTGAGGGGCTCGGGCACGGTCACGGCCTCGGCATTCTGCTCGGCCAGATACGCCTCGACCCACGCCACGAAGCGCGCCTGGTCCAGCACCTTGAACACGGTGATGTCGTGGGCGCCGATCTGCTCGTGAAAGGTCACTTCGGCTGCCGGGGCTGGGGCTTCGGCCAAGGACTCCACGCCCTGGCTGCGCGAATCGCCGTTGTCGGACCAGGCCCGCAAATGGCTGTTGATGATCTCGGTAAGGTCCTCGAACACCTGCACGTCGCTCTCCGTGACCTCGGGTTCAGCGGGCAGGGGCAGCACTTCCAGCACCTTGGTCGGCTGGGAGCTGTACAGGTCCGTGGTCAGGATCAACACCTCCTCCATCCCGTTCCAGCCGATGATGGCCCGTTGCGAAGGCTCGAACACCAGCACCTCGGGATCAAAGGGGATGGAGCCCCGGTCGGCGCGGGCCAAGCCAGCGCCCAGCACGATCAGGAGCGTCAGCAGCACACATCGTTTCATGGATCGTATCCTCGCTCAGTAGGTGAATGATTGGTGGATGGAAAGCAACAGCTCATGCCCGTTCATACAGCCAGCACCGTACCTCGCGGTCCTGGCCCTTCCCGAGCATGGGCGGAAATTCGGTTCGGCAGCGTTGCATCGCCTCGGCGCACCGCGGATGAAAGGGGCAGCCCCGGGGCATGGCGGCCAAATCAGGCACCTGGCCGGGAATCACGGAAAGCGATGTTTCCCCGCCCCGGCTTAAACTGGGGAGAGAGTCCATGAGGCCACGGGTATAGGGGTGCAAGGGCTGGGCAAACAAGTCGCGGGCTCCGGCCTTTTCCACCATGCTCCCCGCGTACATGACCGCAACCCGTTCACAGGCCCTGGCCACCACGCCCAAGTCATGGCTGATGAGCAGGAGCGCCGCCCCCTGCTCCCTCTGCAGATCGCCCAGCAGGTCGATAATCCTGGACTGGACCGTGGCGTCCAGGGCCGTGGTCGGCTCGTCGGCAAGGACCAGGTCCGGCCCCCTGGCCAAGGCCATGGCGATGACCACCCGTTGGCGCATGCCCCCGGACAGTTCGTGGGGGTATGCGCGCATGAGCCGCTTTGGCTCGGGCAAACCTACCCGGCCCAGCAAGGTTTGGACCTGATCGTCGACGTGAAGTCGGTTTCCCGGCTCCGGCCCGAGGGCTTCCCTGACCTGCTTGCCCACGCTGAGAACAGGGTTGAGCGCGGTCATGGGCTCCTGAAAGATCATGGCCATGTCCCGCCCCCGTATCTTGCGAAACTCTTTGTTGGACAAGCCCCGCAAATCTCGGCCCTTGAAAAGGATTTCCCCGGCCGTGATCCTTGCCGGAGGATCAGGGATCAAGCCCATGAGCGACAGGGCCAGCATGGACTTGCCGCAGCCCGACTCACCGACCACGCCAAGGGACCGGCCTTGGCCCAGTTCCACATCCACACGGTTCACCGGAACCAGGTCACCCCGGGGAGTCCGCAGCTCGGTGCGCAATCCGCGAACCCGAAGCAAGTCTGCTCCAGGGCAGGGCTCATGCAGGGTCGACGTTTCAGCAGGCAGGGTCATGATCCGCAAGTGTAGTGCCTTTGCCCTGCTACGGCAACCCAGGCCGTGCCATCGCATTCCCCAAATACATGCCCTGAAGTTGTCGCGTTTTTATTGACTTCCATTGATTTTATTCTACTATGGACGCTATTGGCCATGGAAGGGGGGAAGGGAGAGGACTTCCGTGGGCGTGATCAATGCTGTGGACCTCAAGCCGGGCATGGTGCTCGCCGAGGATCTCTTCGGCGCGAACCAGCGTTTCCTCCTGCCCAAGGGCACGGTGATCGAGGAGAGTCATCTCCGCATCTTCAAGATTTGGGGCGTGAGCGAAGCCGAGGTGCAGGGCGTGGACCGGGACCAAGCCATGGCCGAAGCCTTGGCCGAAATGGACCCCCGCGTTCTGCAGCGGGCCGAGGAATTGGCGGACCAGCTGTTCATTCGCGTGGGCCTCGGCCAGGAAGCCATGCAGGAGCTGCACCGTTTGTTCATCCTGCGCACCACACGCTCCATTTTGGCCAAGGAGGACATGCCCAAGCCCGCCCCTCCCGAGTCCATGGAAAGCGGCGACCCCAAGGACCTGTTCCAGGACATTCCCCTTCCCGGCGATCTGGTGGATCACCACCTCAAGCTGGCCTCATATCCCGCCATCTACCAGCGGCTCATGGAAGTGCTGGACCACCCCCGCAGTACATCAGCGCATTTGGCCGAAGTATTGGGCAAGGATCCCGGCTTGTCCGCCAAACTGCTCAAGCTGGTCAATAGTCCGTATTACGGATTTCCCTCAACAATCGACACCATCCAACGCGCCGTGACCCTGATCGGCATCAATGAACTGACCACCTTGGCCCTCGGCGTATCGGTCATTGAAAGCTTTGGGAGCGTGCCCTGCGAGTTGGTGGACATGGAAAGCTGTTGGAAACACTCCATTGCTTGCGGCTTGCTCGCCTCGTTTTTGGCCGCGCGCAAGCCCGGCGTGTCTGAGGAGCGTTTTTTCGTTGCCGGCCTGTTGCACGACATTGGCCGGCTCGTGCTGTTCGCCCGCCTGCCCGAGCAAATGGTTTGGCTTATCAGGCGAGCCTGGGAAGACCACGTGGCCTTGGAAGAGCTGGAAAAGCAGTACCTGGGATTCGACCACGCCTCCTTGGCGGGAATGCTGCTCAACGCGTGGAATCTACCTGATTCATTGGTGCGCATGATCCGTTTCCACCACTGCCCGGAACAAAGCCCCAACCCCTTGGAAGCCTCGGTAGTGCATATTGCGGACACCACGAGCGTGGCCTTGTGCTTCGGCCAAAGCGGGACACGTCTGGTGCCGCCCATATCCTCTCCTGCCTGGAACACCTTGGGCCTGTCTCCTGCCGCCTTGGGCCAGGCCGCGAGCCAGGTGGAACGCCATTTCAAGGAAGTCGCCCGTACCTTTTTTTCCCCGGCGTAAAGGACCCCCCACCAAGGGGCATATATGGCCAAGGACAACCACGAAAAGAGCCTCCCCCTTGCCCCGGACGCGCGCAATCCCGGAGGAAAAGCCGTGTCCCCGGACAGAGGAAATGACAAGAGCCCCTTTGCCCAGCCGGACACCCATGACCTCAAGGAGCAAATCCGCTACCTGGCCGAGGAAAAGCGGGCGGCCCTGGACGCCCTGGAACTGGCCGGCACCTTCGGCAACATCAGCACCAGCCTCAACCAGTTGGATTCCCCCCTGCCCATCCTGAGCGAAACAGACCGCAAGATCCGCGCACTCATCAATTTCGAATCCACGGCTTTTTTCCTGGTTGACGATAACAATGCAGACTTTCACATCGCAGCCTGCTTTCCGGAAAAGAGCACGACCTGGTTCGTCAGGGAAGCGGACGCCCTGATCAACGATTTGACCTTTGCCTGGGCCTTGGACCGCATCCGCCCGCACTTCCTGGGCAGCACGAACCCGAACCGGGAACTCATGCTGCATCCCCTGTCCACCATGTCGCGGACCAGGGGCATGTTCCTGGGAACCCCGGCCCAACCCAAGGAATCCATCCTGGACGTCCACCTTTCCCTGTCCACCCTGGTCTTTCTGGCCGCGGCCCACGCCCTGGAAAGCTACTTGCTGTATCAGCGCATCCGGGAAACCAATACCGAGCTTTCGCGCAACCTCCGCCGTCTCGAACTCTCGGAAAAGGAACTCATGCGGCACAGGAAACAACTGGAAGAAACCGTGGCCGAACGCACCATCGAACTGACCACGGCCAACGAGCATTTGCGCAGGGAAGTGGCCGAGCGCACCCGGGCCGAGGAAGCCTTGGCCTTGCAACTGGACTACGAGCAGGCCCTGTCCTCGGTCTCCCAGACCCTTTTTTCTGGCGAGGATACGGAAACCGTTCTCAACGAGGCCCTTTCCCTGCTGTATGACATCACCCTTGCCGACCGAATCCAGGTGTTTGAAAACATCATGCAGGAAGACAGCGGCCTGTGCATGTTGTCCCTGGCCACAGCGCCGCCGGACATGGAGCGCCAATCCCTGTCCCCATACGATCCCGCGTTTATCCGCTGGGCCGAGACCCTGGTCCAGGGCCAAGCCGTGCACGGGTTGGTCGATGACTTTCCTTCGGTGGAACGCGTGCTGCTCTCAGCCCAGGGCGCGGTCCAGGTCCTGGCGCTCCCGGTAAGCACAGACGCGGACTGGCTCGGTTTTCTCCTGTTCGAGGATTTTCATGGGGACAGGGTCTGGTTAACCGACCAAGTGCGCTTGCTGCAAACCTGCGCCGAGATGCTCGGCGCATTTCTCAAGCAGCGGCGCATGGTCACTGGATTGCGTGAAGCCAAAAGAAACGCGGACCAAGCCAATACCGCGAAAACCCAATTCCTGGCCAACATCAGCCATGAATTGCGCACCCCCCTGCACGGCATCATCGGCATGGGCCAACTCCTGGCCGACACTGCCCTCAACTCGGACCAGCGCCACTTCCTCGGCGCGGTCCAGGACTCGTCCAGACAGCTGCTCACGGTGATCAGCGACCTGCTCGACCTTTCCCAATTGGAAGCCAAGACCCTGACCCCGGCCTTTGTGCCTTTTTTTCTGCGCAAGACCATGGAGCCCGTGCTGGAGACCTATGCGGTCAAGGCCCGGAACAAGGGGCTTTCCTTTTCCTTCAGCATCGACCACAAAACGCCGGACAAACTCATGGGCGACCCGTTCCGCTTGCTGCAAATGACCGCCAACCTGGTGTCCAACGCCGTGAAGTTCACGGACGCGGGCCAGGTGGACATTACCGTGGCCAGCGGGGCCAACCCGGCGCACAGCAACGAATTGGAGCTGGAGGTCCAGGTCAGGGACACGGGCGTGGGCATTGCCTTGGAAAAGATGGACTCCATCTTTGACAGCTTTTCCCTGGGCGAGGACTTCATGACCAAGCGCTTGGGCGGCACGGGCATGGGCTTGGCCATCACCCGCCAATTGGCGGATACCATGAAAGGCTCCCTGGAAGTGGACAGCACCCCGGGCAAGGGCAGCGAGTTCCTGCTCAGGGTCCGGCTGCTCACCGCCCCGGAGCTCAATGCCCCGGTCATTTCCGAACAGGAGGCCACAACCCGGCGAATCCTCTTGGCTGACGACGACACCATCAACCATATTTACGTAACCCGTTGCCTGGCCCACAGGGACATTGAGGTGGTTTGCGTGGAAGACGGATTTCAGGCCCTGGAGTTGCTGGCCCGGGAAAGATTCGATCTCGTGCTCATGGACGTCCAGATGCCCGGCCTCAACGGCCTGGACACCGTGGCCCGGATCAGGGACGGTTCCGCCAGGGTCCACAATCCCAAGGTTCCGGTAGTGGCGGTCACGGCCTTTGCCGCGGACATCGACCGCCGGACCTGTTTGGCCGCGGGCATGGACGACTTCCTGGCCAAACCCCTGGACAGGGCGACCCTGGTCGCCACGGTCAACCGCTTTATCCGGCCCGGTGCACCCTAGCCGCGAGGCCCCTCTTCACGGCCTCAGCCCTCGCTGGAAAAAATGGCTCCGGTTTTGGCTACGTCCATGTACAAGGCGTCACCGGCAAGTATTTTCTTGATCCGCTTGCGGTCCACATACCCCGCCAGTCCCGGCGGCAAGGGAGCGATCTCGAACTCCTCGGGTTCATCGTCGACAACCATGCGGGCCACGCCGTTGGCCACCCACAAGCAGGCCAAGTACGGCAGTTCCTCGCCCTTTGAGCCGTTGTCAACACCGCATTCGCCGTCTTGGGAGGGATCGTACAGGTGGTGGCGGGAAATGGTCCGGGTCACGAGATCCGGGAATTTCCACACCTCGCACGCCATGCGTCCGACCATGGCGTGGTTCACCCCCGCCAATTCGTCCTCACGGGCCAAATAACCCGCCCCGCGCAACAAGGTGAACAGTTCCCTGCTTTCCGACACGCTCAAGGGGAGGTTGAGCACGGGAAACTTGCCCACGTCGTGGAGCAACCCGATGGTGTACGCGGTTTCCGGCTCGACCCCGGCCACGGCCTCGGCCACGTGGGAGGAGCATACAGCGGCCAGGGCCAGGTGGGCCCAGATGTCCTGGCGCACGTGCTTGACGCGGCCGTCGCCCGAGCCGAGCATGCGGAAGTATTCGCGGAAATAGAGCGTCTTCAGGTTGACCAGGCCCAGGACCATCACCGCGTGATGCACCGAGGTCACCTGCTCCACCACGCTGAAATAGGGAGAATTGGCCACGGCAAGCACCCGTGCGGAGAACACGGGGTCCATGCCCACGGTTTCGGCAATGTCCGCCATGGAGGCGTTGGGGTCGTTGAGCTTCCTGAACCGGTCGAATGATGCCCCGAACTTGGACATCTCGGAGATGTCCGAAGTGATGAGCTTGCGCACCTGCTCGTCCATTTCCTCTTCATGGACCATGCCCGCGCAATCCATCACGGCTTCCTCGCCGTGAAACAATTCTTTGCCCGCCCGGTCCAGGGCCTTGCGCAACCCGCTATCCTGTTGGACATCAGCAGCCTTGGCCTGGGACGATTCCTCACCGGTCCGGGCAGCCTGGTCCGGCTCGTCTCCCGTGGAGCGGGAACGGCTTTTTTGCCCTTGCCCTGCCTTGCCCAACAGCAATTTTCTCATCCACGATCGCATGGGTATCCTCCGCCTGGCCACGGCCCTTGCCGTGGAATATGAAACCAATTGCATCACGGTACACGAATATCAGCCACCCCACAATATACAGTGGTGGAAAATCATGAAAAACGTACACGGATTACGGGTAGTTGCTTCTCAGCCGACCTGGGTGGTGTTTTTTCCCTGCAAAATTGTTCGCAATTTATTTCAACATGCTGCAATAACCGAGTTTCAGGAACTCGCGTTGACAATTTACGCTGAATTGATACAAACCCAGTGGGAAGGTTTGCCACTTCTTCGCTCTCATGCTCTTCTTCCCAAATCCATATGCCGGGGGACGTATGGGCGGGCTTGTTCAGGAGCCGCAAGGCTCTGTTGACCTCATTTCACTCCTTGATGAAACCTCTTTTGCGGCCCATGACACTCCCTCTTTTTGGCGCGTCCTGGAACAAGAGCACGGGTCATCTGTTTATTCCGAGATCCTCCACCACCTCACACGCTTGGATTTTCCTCCTGCGGAGGCCAAGGCCCATTGGCTGAGCATCCTGGAGCTGCGCCGCGACATGGCCAGGGTCCTGGGCAGGGACGTGGGTTTGCGAACCGCCCTGTGCGACTATTTTCTCAACCGCTGCCCCCAGCTCCACCATCCCGTGTTCATCGAGTCCCAACACCTCGTGAAGAGCGAACGCAACGCCCTGATCGACGAACTCACGGGCCTCAAAAACCGGCGCTTCTTCAACCAGGAACTGGAGCGGGAAGCGGAACGCTCGCGCCGTAACGGGGACTGCTTTTCCCTGCTCATGGCCGACGTGGACCATTTCAAGAACTATAACGACCTGTACGGACACTTGGCCGGAGACAAGGCCTTGGCCACGGTGGCGGGCATCCTCAACGCCACGGCCCGGCAGGTCGACCATGTGGTCCGATTTGGGGGTGAGGAGTTCGCCGTGCTCCTGCCCGGAGCTGACCGCGATCAAGCCGTGGCCGCGGCCGAACGGTTGCGCGAAGCAATCCAAGGCCACCTGTTCCATGCGCCAGCGGGCAACCCCGCGCATCTCACCATCAGCATCGGCGCGGCCACCTTTCCCTTGGACGCGGACAACGAGGCAGACCTGCTGAGCAGGGCTGACCACGCCTTGTACCGGGCCAAAAGAATGGGCCGCAACCGGACCTGCACCCGCGCCCGGGACATGCGCGAGCACGTGCGCTACCCCCTGTCCATGCCCGCCAAATGCAGCTTCCCCCACAACGGCAACGCCACGCTCACGGGCAGGACCCTGAACATCAGCCTCTCGGGCATGCTGCTCGCTTGCAGCGAAAGTGTTGAAGTGGGCAAGCGGGTCTTCGCGGAAATCGCCAATCCCGGCAACGGCCGTGAGCTGCCCTTGTCCGCGACCACGGTTCGCGTCACCGAGGCCCCGCGCGGCGACAACCTGTTTTACATAGCCCTGGCTTTTACCCCGCCGCCCCAGGAACAAGACCTCATCACCTTTATCGCGCCCAAAACACCCCAGCTCCATTAATGGAAAAAGCCGGCCCCCCATCTCTGGGGAGCCCGGCCTTACGGTGTCTTTTGCCAACGCCTACAGCGTGGGCGCGCCGATCTCCACGCCCCAAATGTCGCGGGCGTATTCGGCGATTGAGCGGTCGCTGGAGAACTTGCCCATGCGCGCGGTGTTGAGGATGGAACGCCGGGTCCACTCCTCCTGGTCCAGATAAAGGTTGGCTGCCTCCTGCTGCTTGTCCACATAGGAGCGGTAGTCGGCCAACACGCAGTATTGGTCGCCCCAGCAAAGCAAGGAGTCGGTAAGCGGCTTGAACAGGTCCGGAGAGGACGGCGAAAACGCGCCGGAGCGGATCATGTCCAGGGCCCGGCACAGCTCCGAGTCCTCGCGCACATAGGACACGGGATCGTAGCCGCCGGCCTTGAGGTTCTGGATGCCGTCAGCGTCGTGGCCAAAGATGAACATGTTCTCCTCACCGATCTCCTCGCTCATCTCCACGTTGGCCCCGTCCATGGTGCCGATGGTCAGGGCGCCGTTGAGCGCGAACTTCATGTTGCCCGTGCCCGAGGCCTCCATGCCGGACATGGAGATTTGCTCGGACAGATCGGTCGCGGGAATCAGCAATTCGGCCTGGGACACCCGGTAATTGGGCAGGAACAGGGCCATGAGCCGCCCGCCCACCTTGGGGTCGGCATTAACGGTATCCGCCACGCAATTGATCAGTTTAATGATCAGCTTGGCCATATGGTAGCCCGGAGCGGCCTTGCCCGCAAAGAACACGGTGCGCGGCACGATCTCGGCTTCGGGGTTGTCCAGGATGCGGTTGTACAGGGTGATCACGTGCAGCACGTTCATGAGCTGGCGCTTGTACTCGTGGATGCGCTTGATGTGCACGTCGAACATGGTTTCCAGATTCAGGTCCATGCCCATGATCTTCTTCACATGCGCAGCCAGCTCCTTTTTGTTCTGCAAACGCATCTCGCGCCACTTTTTACGGAACTTGGCGTCGTCAGCCAAGGGCTCGATCTTGCGCAGTTGGTCCAGGTCAAGGATCCACTCCTCGCCGATCTGCTTTTTGAGCAGACCACGCAGTGCCGGATTACACTGCATGACCCAGCGCCGGGGCGTGACCCCGTTGGTCTTGTTGTTGATTTTGGTGGGGTACAGCTCGTGGAAGTCCTTGAACACCCTTTCCACGAGGATCTCCGAGTGCATGGCGGAAACGCCGTTGACCGAGTG
>QZKZ01000098.1 GCA_004796465.1 Desulfovibrio sp. | reverse complement strand
CGTCCTGGCGGCGACGACAAGGGCATGGAGTCCTGCGATTGGAACCAGCTCATTGACGACCACCACCACCCCGAGGTGGAATACAATCCCGAGGCCACCAAGCGCTTTATTTTTGAAGCCTTTACCGAGGAGGAGCGGGACGCGGTCATCGCCTACCTGCAGGACCGCTACGAGGCCAAGATGTCCCAGGTCACGGCCTGCCCCATCGACTTCCCCGTGCCCATCGGCATCACGCCCCTGTCCGACATTCCCGAGGGCAAGACCGTTGGCTTCATCCGCTTTGACGAGATGCCCAACTACCCTCTCGACTTTCCCATGCGCGGCTTTTACGACCTGGCCCAGCACGAACCGTTGGTGGTTGAGCGGTAGCTGCTCCCCTGCCCTTACTTAGACTTCTTTATGTGGGTCCTGGCCGTCCAGGGCCCACTTTCCTTTTCTCGTGGGATAGTCAATGGCCTCGGCCAGGAGCCGGTTGAAGGCCCGGCGCGGTATCTCCCGCGCGCCAAAGCGCAGCATGTGCTCGGTAGTCTGCTGGCAATCAACGAGAGTAAAACCCCAACAGGTAAGCTGCTCCACCAAATGGACCAAGGCCACTTTTGAAGCGTCGGGCTCCGTATGGAACATTGATTCCCCAAAAAACGCCTTGCCCAGGGAGACTCCATACAACCCGCCCACCAGCTCCGGCCCCTTGCCAGACTCCAGCCAGGCCTCAACGGAATGGGCAAAGCCCGCCTCGTGCAGGTCGATGTAGCCCTGGACCATTTCCTCCACAATCCAGGTGCCGTCGCCCTGGGGCCGGGGCGCTTTGGCGCATTCCCGGATCACCTGGGGGAATGCCGTATCGAGCGTGACCTGGAAACGGCGGCTGTCCACGGCCTTGCGCAGGCTGCGCGAGACATGGAGGTTTTCCGGAAAGAGCACGCAGCGCGGGTCCAGTGACCACCACAGAATGGGCAATCCCTCGCCGTACCAAGGAAAAATGCCCCGGGAATAGGCCGTGAGCAACCGGTCCACGCAGAGATCGCCGCCCAGGGCCACCAGGCCGTCTGGCGCTGCCAACTCGGGGTCGGGGAAGATGCGGGGGTTATCCGGCAACCAGTACACGGGCATGGGCTTCGGCGAGGTTTGGCGTCAGATGAGGTTGTGCGTGAATGGGAAAGCGCAGAGGAAAAAGAAAAAGGACAGGACCGAAGCCCTTTCCAGTCCTGTCCAGTATGGGTCAACAGAAAGCAGAGTTATTGCGCCTCGGCCGGAGCCTTTTCCTTTTTGCTGGGGCAGCGGCCCGACTCGTAGGTGAAGCTGAGGCGGGAACCCGTGGCCTGTTCCCGGTCCATGTCAGCCTGGTCGCCCAGGCCGATGGTCACCCGTCCGCCCTTTTGCAGGCAGCCGAACAGGATCTCCCGGGCCAATTCGTCCTTGATCTCTTCCTGGATCAGGCGGCCCAAGGGGCGCGCGCCGAATGCCGTGTCATAGCCCTTGTCCGCGAGCCAAGCCCTGGCCTCGGAGGTGATGTCCACAGCCACCTTGCGCTCGCGCATTTGGGTCTCGATCTCCACCATGAACTTGTCCACAATGCGCTCCATGATGTCGGGATTGAGCGCGTTGAATCCGACCATGGCGTCGATGCGGTTGCGGAACTCGGGACTGAACAGCTTGTCCAGGGCTTCCTTGCCCTTGAAGGCCTGGTCCGGGGTTTGGCCTTCGCCGAATCCAATGGACGAGGCCGCCATTTCCCGCGCGCCCGCATTGGTGGTCATGAGCAGGATCACGTGGCGGAAGTCGGCCTTGCGGCCGTTGTTGTCGGTCAAAGTGGCGTAGTCCATGACCTGGAGCAGGATGTTGAACAGGTCGGGATGCGCCTTTTCGATCTCGTCCAGGAGCAGGACCGTGAACGGATTCTTGCGGATGGAGTCCGTGAGCAGGCCGCCCTGATCGAAGCCCACGTAACCCGGAGGCGCACCGATCAAGCGGGCCACGGCGTGCTTTTCCATGTATTCGCTCATGTCGAAGCGCAGGAAGTTCACGCCCAGGGTCTCGGCCAAGCGCTTGGCCAGCTCGGTCTTGCCCACGCCTGTTGGTCCGTACAGCAGGAACGAGCCCATGGGCCGTCCGGGTTGGCGCAGCCCGGCCCGTGACCGGAGAATGGCCTTCGATAATGCATCAATAGCTTGATCTTGGCCGAACACGACCCGTTTGAGTTCCTCGTCGAGGTTCTCCAGCCGGATCTTGTCCGAAGCGGAGATACGCTTGGCCGGAATTCGCGCCATGCGGGCAATGACCCGCTCGATGTCCGAGGGCGAAATGGTGTTGGCCTTGCGTTTGCGGCCCAGCTTGAGGCGGTACTCGGCGCCGGCCTCGTCAATGACGTCAATGGCCTTGTCCGGCAGGAACTTGTCGCTCAAGTGGCGCACGGACAGGTCCACGGCAGCCTTGAGCGCGGGGTGGGTGTACTGCACCTCGTGGTGTTCCTCGTAATAAGGCTTGAGGCCTTTAAGGATTTCCAAGCACTCGTCCTGGCTCGGCTCGGACACGTCGATCTTTTGGAAGCGACGGGACAGGGCGCGGTCTTTTTCAAAGTGGTTCTTGTATTCCTCGTAGGTGGTGGAGCCGATGCAGCGGATGGCCCCTGAGGCGAGCACGGGTTTGAGGATGTTCGAAGCGTCCAGGGTGCCGCCGCTGGTCGCGCCCGCGCCGATGATGGTGTGGATTTCATCGATGAACAGGATCGCGCCGGGAATTTCTTCCAACTCGGCAATGACCCCTTTCATGCGCACCTCAAAGTCGCCCCGGTACTTGGTGCCCGCGAGCAGCGCGCCCATGTCCAGGAGGTAGATGTCGCAGTCCAGGAAGGCGTCGGGCACGTCGCCGTTGGCGATCTTCAGGGCCAAGCCCTCGGCCAGGGCGGTCTTGCCCACGCCGGGATCGCCCACGAAAATGGGATTGTTCTTGCGCCGCCGGGACAGGACCTGCACCGTGCGCTCCAGCTCCACCTTGCGTCCGATAAGCGGATCGATCAGGCCCTTTTTGGCGCGTTCCACCAGGTTCACGGTGTATTGTTCCAATGCGCCGCCCGATTTCTTGCCCGGGGTCTCGTCGCCGGGCTTGGAGTCGAACGGAGCGCCCTCCCCTTGCCACGGCGAATCGCCGGGCATGTGGTGGGAGATGTATTCCAGGATGTCCAGGCGGGTCACGCCGTGGGACTTGAGAAAGTACACGGCGAAGGAGTCGTCCTCGTCGAACAGAGCGGCAAGCACGTCGCCCACTTCGACCTTTTCCTTGCCCGCGGATTGCATCTGCAGGATGGCCCGCTGCAAGACCCGTTGCACGCCCAGGGTCTGCACCACTTCCGAGGCGGTTTCCTCGGGCAGGGATTCCATGTGGTCCACGAAAAAGTTTTCCAGTTGCCGCTGGAGCCTGGCCACGTCAACTTTGCAGTTGACCAGGATTTCCTTGCCGGAATCCTCCTGGGCCAAGGCATAGAGCAAATGTTCCAGGGTCAGGAATTCGTGGTTGCGTTTCCTGACCTCGCGAACCGCCGCGGTCAACACGTTTTCCAGTCGTTTGCTGAGCATCTAAACCTCTTCCATGCTGCATCGTAAAGGGAAGCCTTCCTTTCTGGCCAAGGAGTGCACCATGCTCACCTTGGTCTCGGCGACTTCCGCGGTGTATATACCGCACACCCCTTTGCCCTGCTTGTGCACGGCAAGCATGATCCGGGTGGCTTCGATATGGTTCTTGTGAAAGACCGTTTGGAGGACACGAACCACAAAATCCATGGTGGTGTAATCGTCATTGTGGATCAAGACCCGGAATTTCCGGGGTTCGTGCACCTCGTGGTCCTGCTCGGACTCAAAGACGATCTCTTGGTTGGGATCCATGCCGCTCATGGCTGAACTCCCGACAGCGCCCCCTTAACCGGCAATATAAGTATCCGCTGGGAACTTGTCGAGGTTGTGTCGTTTATTCGGACAACGGAAGACCTTGTCCGGCTGCCGAGCCAGGCTGGTTCACCGCCTTCCACGTATTGTTCGTCAATATACACGTTCACGCCCTGCCTGGCAAAACCCGATTTTTTCATTACGAATGGGAGCGGGGCCAGGGCTTGGCCAGACCTCGTTTCCAGGTGCTCAGGGAAATTCGCCGAGTCTGGGATCCTCTGGCGGGAACACAAAGGATTCGTCGGACGGAAGCTTGTTCTCCCGGCGATGTCGGGCGTTGAGCGCGTGATACGTTGCCTTGCTCGCCTTTTCCAGGGACAGGCCGAGCCGGGCCGCGCACTGCGTAATCGCGGCCTCGTCCCCTTCGATCTCCACGAAGTCGCCAAAGGGCAAGGTGTCCAGGCAGATTTCCAGGTTGTCCAGCTCCCAAGTCTCGCGGATTTTTTCATACTGCAAGGCCTCGATGTAGCCCAGGCCCAGGAACAGCTCGCGCATGGCGTTAAAATTGTCCACGCGGGACTCGAATTCCTCCCAGGTTTTGACCTCCGAGGAAACGTTCCGGTGTTGGGGGTGCCGCTTGAGGGTGACCGTGGAGCGGCCGTCGTGGCGCAGCCTGAGCAGGACGTCCTGCTCACGCAGGGTCCGGTCCGGGGTGTCGAAGACAAGATTACGTTCAAACACACGGCCATGGAGGACCGCGCCCAGGGAGCGTAGCGTCTCACGCGCCGCATCCAGGTCCACGTCAAGAAATTTCAGTTCGTGTTCAAGAGCCATGGCCATGGCCTATACCAGGTGGAAGCGCTTGAAAAGTTTTTCCGTTCCGGAACATCCCGCCGATTACCTGCGGTTGCCATGGCAAGGGGTCTGGGCTAGGTCTTGGCCATGGCCTATAAACTCTTTTTTCTGGCCCTGGCCGGGGGCCTGGGCAGCCTGTGCCGTTATGGCTTGTCAGGCCTGGCCCAGCGCTTGGCCGGGACCTCCTTTCCCCTGGGCACCTTTGTGGTCAACGCCGTGGGCTCCTTTCTGTTTGGCTTGATCTGGGGCGCTCTGGAAGAACGGGTGGGACTCAACCCCGAGATTCGTGTTATCGTGCTCACGGGATTCATGGGCGCGTTCACCACCTTTTCCACCTTTGCCTTTGAGACCATGAGCCTGATCCAGCATTCCCAGTGGTGGGCGGTGTTCGCCAACTTGGCCGGGCAGATCGTGGTGGGTCTGGCCCTTGTCTTCCTGGGCATGGCCTTGGGGCGCGCCATATAGAGGTTGCCCACCATATTTTGCGGCGAGGGCTGGTGTCGAGTTGTCCACCTCAACCCGGAGGCGGCATGGAACTTCCCTTAGAAGCCGAATGTTTGCGGATCTACACGGGCGAGCAGGACAAGTACAAGGGCAGGCCCCTGTATGAATACCTGGTGGACGAGGCCGGAAAAATGGGCTTGGCCGGGGCCACGGTGTTACGCGGCATCTCTGGATTCGGGGCCAACAGCCGGGTGCACTCTCACCGCATATTGCGGCTATCCGAGGACCTGCCTTTGGTGGTGGAAATCATTGACACCGAGGAAAAAATCCAGGCCTTCCTGCCCCTGCTCAACGAGGTCATGGTCGAGGGGCTGGTGACCCTTGAGCGGGTGCGGGTGTTTTTCTACCGGCACAACCAGGGGAAAAAGCGGTAGAAAGAATCAGATCTGGGTTATGCGCAGCACGGCCCCGGCAATGCCGTTCAAGGGCAGGATCTTGTCCACGCCTCCGAGCTTCACGGCTTCCTGGGG
>QZKZ01000251.1 GCA_004796465.1 Desulfovibrio sp. | reverse complement strand
GGCGTCCCCAGGGGGATTTGAACCCCCGTCGCCGGCGTGAAAGGCCGGTGTCCTGGGCCAGGCTAGACGATGGGGACGCGCTCTATGTGGCTGGGGGACAAGGATTCGAACCTTGGTTAACGGGGCCAGAACCCGTCGTCTTACCCCTAGACCATCCCCCAGTGTTGAAGCGAGCCTGTTAAGCTCGTTTGGGGGATGCTGTCAAGTCCTTGTCCCGCGCTTTATACCGCCGCTGCCAAACGGCGGGTGCGCTTTTTCAGCTTGTTGATCTTGCGGCGCATAATCTCGCGTTCTTTGTTGGTTTCTAGATCGCCCTTTTTTTCGCGAAGAGCCTTGATCTGCTTCTTGAGTTCGCCAATCTGCGCCTTGTAGGGCGAAACACCCTTGCCGTCTTCGTCTTCCAATCCAAAAAGCTGCTTGATCTCGGCAACCAGCTCTTCCTTGGCCATGCCGGAAGCGCCCGTGATCATCGGGATCTTGTCCATGGCCAATTGGCGCAACTCCTTGGCCGTCATCTTGTCGAGGGGCTTTTTCAGGCCCAACTCGTCAAAGGAAATTTCAATTGTGTCGCCCATCAGTGTCTCCTTCACTCTCTCAAAAAAGCCGGTGATCCCAAGGCAATTATTTGCCCTTGTTCACCAGCCGAACATACGCTTGGTAGCAGCTGTCTACAGCCGACCCCGGCTCCATGTGGCTCTTCAGGTTCCCCACCTGGCCGGAATCCGGGGTTGAAAATTCTCTGGTCACATTGAGCCGAGAACCCACTGCGTCCAAGGAAGTCCGGTCCATTAGCAGGTCAGCCTGCACCTTGTCAAAGAATTTTTGCCCTAAAAATGCGTTCACGTTGGTCAGGATCTGCGGGGTGTAGTAGGTGATCTCCTGCAGGTCCAGGGACGTGGCGGCTCCCACGAGCAGAGTTGAACCGCGATGGCCAAGAGGTCGCGCCAAGGGCCCCAAGGGACCCAAAATATCGTCCCAATTGCGCCACAAGCCCACGAGCCGGAATTCCTCGTCCGCTTTCAGGTCCTGGCGCAAAAACGCGCCCAAAGTCTTCGACAATTCTCGCATGCGTATCCCTGCAAAGCTCTTCAATTGAGAATAGCACAGAAAAGGGCCCTTGACAGCATCAGCATATGTCAATATCTCCATATCAAGATTTCTTGATATAAATAGCAAGGCAGTCCTGTGATCGATTTATTACCACAAATAAAGGCCTTGGCCGATGAAACCCGGCTTAGGCTGCTCAATATCCTGGTGCGTCACGAACTGAACGTGAACGAGCTGGTGGCCATTTTGGGCATGGGCCAATCCCGCATCTCCCGCCACCTCAAGATATTGGCGGACAGTGGCTTGGCCCAGTCCCGGCGAGACGGACTGTGGGTGTTTTACCGGGCTGTGGACAACGGATCGGGCCGGGAACTTATCGACGCCCTTAAGCCCTTCATGGCAGAGGCCGGCTTGCGCCAGGACCTGTCCCGGGCCGCCGAGGTGGTGGATGACAGGCAAAAGGCCACCAAGCAATTCTTTGACGCCATTGCCGGGGATTGGGATCGCCGCAGCCGGGAAATGCTGGGCGATCTTGACCTGGCCGAGGAGATTACCCGCCGCATGCCCATGAGCCGGGTGGCCGTTGATTTGGGCTGCGGTACGGGAGAAATCCTGGCGTCCATGCTGGCCAAGGCTGAATCCGTGATTGGCGTGGACAATGCCCCGGCCATGCTGGCCCGGGCCAGGCAACGTTTTGCCGGAAATGGCGAGGACGTGTCCCTGCGAATCGGCGAGCTGCACCATCTGCCCCTGCGCGACCAAGAAGTCGACTTCGCCCTGATCAGCATGGCCCTCCACCACCTGGTCAAACCCCAAGACGCGCTTATGGAGGCCTACCGGGTCCTGGGGCCAGGGGGAAATTTCCTGGTGGTGGACCTCACCCGCCACGATGTGGAGGCCATGCGCTCGGACCAAGGCGACCGTTGGCTCGGCTTTGATCCCGAGGAACTGACCACCTGGCTGAACAAAGCCGGGTTCAGCATACAAGATTCTGTTTTTTTTCCTGTGAACAACGGGCTGACCGTGCAGATGCAGTTAGCCAGAAAATCCGAATGATCGGAGGAAACCATGCTTATGTCGCAACCCCAAGAACTGGACCTTTCCCTGGACTACAAGGTCGCGGACATTTCCCTGGCCGACTGGGGCCGCAAGGAGATGCAGCTTTCCGAGAACGAAATGCCCGGCCTCATGGAGCTGCGAAAGAAGTACGGCCCGGAAAAACCTCTCAAGGGCCTCAAGATCACGGGCTCCCTGCACATGACCATCCAAACGGCCATGCTCATCGAGACCTTGTATGAGCTGGGCGCGGATCTCCGTTGGGCGTCCTGCAACATTTTTTCCACCCAGGACCATGCTGCCGCGGCCATTGCCAAGGCCGGAACCTCCAAGGTCTTTGCCTGGAAGGGCGAAACCCTGGAAGAGTACTGGTGGTGCACGGAAATGGCCCTGACCTGGCCTGACGGCAGCGGCCCCGACCTCATCGTGGACGACGGTGGCGACGCCACGCTCATGATCCACCAAGGCGTGAAAGTGGAACAAGACCCCTCCCTGTTGGACAAGTCCTATGACGTGAAGGAGTTCCAGATCATCATGGATCGGCTCAAGGCCAAGTACCAACAGGATTCCGGGCATTGGCAAAAGATCGCCAAACCCATCAGGGGCGTGTCCGAGGAGACCACTACAGGCGTGCACCGCCTCTACCACATGGAAAAGAGCGGCGAACTGCTCTTCCCGGCCATCAATGTCAACGACTCGGTGACCAAATCCAAGTTCGACAACCTGTATGGTTGCCGTGAGTCCCTGGCCGACGGCATCAAGCGCGCCACGGACATCATGATCGCGGGCAAGGTGGCCGTGGTCGTGGGCTACGGCGATGTGGGCAAGGGTTGCGCCCAGTCCATGCGTGGTTTCGGTGCCCGCGTGCTGGTCACGGAGATTGATCCGATCTGCGCCCTGCAAGCGGCCATGGAAGGCTACGAAGTAGTGACCATGGAGGACGCGGTCAAGGAAGGCGACATCTTCATCACGGCCACGGGCAACTACCACGTGATCAATGGCCAGCACATGGAAAACATGAAGGACGAGGCCATTGTCTGCAACATCGGCCACTTTGATTCCGAGATCGAGATGTCCTATCTGGAGTCCAAGGGCGCAACCCGCGACGAGATCAAGCCCCAGGTGGACAAGTGGACCCTCAAGTCCGGCAAGTCCATCATTGTCCTGGCCGAGGGACGTCTGGTGAACCTGGGCTGCGCCACGGGCCATCCCAGCTTTGTGATGAGCGCGTCCTTCACCAACCAGGTCCTGGCCCAGATCGAACTGGCCAAGGAAGAGCACGAGAACAAGGTGTTCGTGCTGCCCAAGGTGCTGGACGAGGAAGTGGCGCGGCTGCACCTCGGCCGCTTCAACGCCAAGGTGACCACGCTCTCCAAGGAGCAGGCCGACTACATTGGCGTGGACCAGGAAGGCCCGTTCAAGCCGGACCATTACCGTTACTAGATCGTTGATTTTGTCAACAACATTCGGGGCAGGACCAGGCAAGGTCCTGCCCCTTTTTGTCGATCATGGCCCAGGCCCTTCATATGGCTCGGGTTCTTGCCAGAACCATCCTGGAAAGGGTATTGG
>QZKZ01000216.1 GCA_004796465.1 Desulfovibrio sp. | reverse complement strand
GTGCGGATCTCATGGCTCATGTTGGCCAGGAACGTGGACTTGGCTTGGGTCGCCACTTCAGCCTTTTCCTTGGCTGTTTCCAGCATCTTCAGGGTCTGCTTGTGTTCGGAAATTTCCATGAGCAAGGTGCGGTTGGCTTCCTCAAGTTCCAGGGTCCTCTGGCGCACATGGCGTTCGAGTTCCTTGTGGGAAAATGCCAAGCGGTCCGCTTCGATCTTGCGTTCCGTGATGTTTCGCGCAATCCCGGCCATTCCCAGGGTTTGGCCGTTTTCGTCGAACACCGGGATGCGCACGGTTTCCATCCACTGGGGTTCCCGGTCCCGGCCCAACACCATTTCCTCGCTTTTTACCCGGTTGCCCGACAACAGAGTTTCCTGGTCCCTTTCCCTGTACTGCTGGGCCGCCATGGTACCCCATACGGCCTCGTCGTTTACGCCCACCACTTGGTCCGCGTCCATGCCGCACAGTTCGGCAAAGGCTTCATTCACAGCGATATAGTTCCCTTGGGTATCCTTGAGCCAAGCAATGTCTGGAATATTGTCCAGGATGGCCCGCTGGTAACTTTGGGTCTGGAGGAGCATCTCCTCGGCCTGCTTGCGGTCCGTGATGTCGATGCCGAGCACCATGACCACGGCGGAGCCGTCCGTGTCGGTCATGGGATGGGCATGGGCCTGGAAGGTCCTGCCCTGGGGCAGGTTCCACTCCCATTGGCGGGGAACTCCAGTGCTCAACACGGCTGCGGGCGGGCAAGGCGGGCATTCCTCGCCCTCTTTATGAAGAATGGCATGCCCTGTGGAGTGTCCCTTGCCAAAGAGCTTTTTATAGGAACGGTTGGCGTAGCGTATCTCGTGCCCCTGGCCCATGAGAAAAACAAAGCCGGGCAAGGATTCCATATAAAAAATCTGCCGCTGCTGTTCCCGGCGCAGGTCCTCGCTGGAGCGCCTCACATCCGTGATGTCGCTGACCACCACGGCCAAGCGCGACACCCGGCCATTTTTCCCGATGACAGGGATGATGGAGTGGGCCTCGATCCGGCCGTGCTCTTCGTCTTCGTAGCGCACGGCCTGGCCCGTGTTCACGGCCATGTGCACCATGCTTCTGCGCTTGTCCGCCGATGCTTGGGGCAGAAGTGAGTAAAGCTGCGTATTGGCCAACTCGGTTTTGTCGCGAATCCCGAACCTGTCCGCAGCCACCTGGTTGCCCATGAGGATCAAGCCCTCGGAGTCCATGATGTAGGCCACATCGGTCACGGCCTCGATCAAGGCCCGTGAATCGTCGTCAAACAAGGTGGGGGGATGGGGTGCTTTCATAGACTCTGGTCCGGCCCTGCAGGGAAAAGATACTCCTTTGTACAGCCTTGCCGCCACTTCGGTCAATTCACGGTTCGATTTCTTTCTTCGCGTTGCCGCGAACTCCCCAATGCATGGACAAGAAAATCTTCTTCCTGTCCAACATACCGATTCCCTTGAATAAAGCCCGGGCTTCCATTGTTCCCGTGCTTTGGAGTATACTTGACAGTGCGGTCGAGAAAACGGCAACTCACCTTACGTTCGCCATAACATGATTACTTTTCTTAGCGTAAACGCAATGATGACCCATATTCCTCGCATACATACAGCCCTGTTCCTCACTGTGCTGTGGGGCCTGCTCCTTTCGGCATGGGCCGCCGTGCCTGCTGCAGCCCAGACCGGCAACCTGGACTTTACCCTGCACAAGCTGGAGTCCGGGATGGAGGGCAATACCCTGCTCGTGGTTGGCGGCATCCAGGGCGACGAACCCGGCGGGTTCAACGCCGCTTCCCTGCTCGTCTCCCACTATCGGATCACCCGGGGCAATGTCTGGGTGGTGCCCAATCTCAACTTCATCAGCATCATCCACTCCACCCGGGGTATTTACGGCGACCTCAACCGCAAGTTCTCGGCCTTGCAGGAGAGTGACCCGGAATACCAGGTCATCGAGGACATCAAGTCAATCATCCTGGACCCGGAAGTGGACATTGTGCTCAACCTGCACGACGGCTCCGGTTTTTACCGGCCCGTGCACATCGACAACATGCATTGCCCCCAGCGCTGGGGCCAAAGCGTGATCGTGGACCAGGAGCACCTCAACTTTCCCCACCAGTTCGCCGAATTGGGCACCATTGCCCGCCACGTGGCCGGAAGGGTCAATCTGCACCTCTACGACGACCACCACGCCTACTATTTCAAGAACACCCACACCAGCGACGGCGACGTGGAAATGGAAAAAACACTTACCTTTTTCGCCATCCAAAACGGCAAACCAGCCTTTGGCCTGGAAGCCAGCAAGACTTTTCCCACGCCGCTCAGGGCCTACTACATCCTGCACCTGCTCGAGGCCTACATGGATTACATGGGCATAGAATACGAGCGCAATTTCCCTCTCACGGCCGAAGGCGTGCAGGACGCCATCAACAGCAACGTGGCCCTGGCCTTTTTCGACAACCGCATTTTCCTGGACTTGGCCGACATCCGCGAACGGCTGGGGTACATCCCCTTGCCCCGGGGCTCGGAAATCCGGTTCTCCGCGACAAACCCGCTGCTCACGGTGTTGGACGCGGGCGACGGCTACTCCGTATATTACGGCAATGAACTGCTTTCTAATCTGCACCCCGAGTATTTTGATTATGACTTTTCCATCTCAGGCGTGACCCTGGATGTGGACGGGCAAGAAGGGTTCACCCACTTCGGGGAAATGGTGGCTGTGGCCGACTCTTTCACGGTCCAGCCCATGGAAGGCTACCGGGTCAACGTGATCGGCTTCACTCAACAAGGCGTGAGCAACGAATCAGGCATCGCCATCACTCGAGGGGAAATCCAGCAACGATTTTCCGTGGACCGGGAAGGCTGGGTTTTTCGCGTGGAAGTGTACAAGGACGACAGGTTCTGCGGCATGATCCTGGTGGACTACCTGGGACGAAGCTCCCCGGGTGATCCCAACTTGGGCCGCACCGTGTCCATGGGCCGCTGATCCTTTTCTAACGGCAAATGAAAAACCCTGCTCGCGTTGAGCAGGGTTCTTGTTTTTCAGCGTTCTTTTGTGTTCCCTTATGACAGCAGGGCCTGGGCAAAGTCCTTGCCCTCGAATGGCCGCAGGTCCTCCATTTTTTCGCCAAGGCCCACGTAGGTGATGGGCACCTTGTGCTGCAAGGCGATGGCCACCACTACCCCGCCCTTGGCCGTGCCGTCGAGCTTGGTCAGGATGATTTCGTCCACACCGATGCCCTCGGAAAAGAGCTTGGTCTGGGACAAGGCGTTCTGGCCCGTGGTGGCGTCGAGCACCAGGATCGAACGGTGGGGCGCGCCTGGATGTTTCTTGCCCAGCACCTTCTTGATCTTCTTGAGCTCTTCCATGAGGTTGACTTGCGTGTGCAAGCGCCCGGCCGTGTCCACAAGGACCAGATCGTGGCCTTCGCTGACCGCCTTGTCCATGGCTTCAAAGGCCACGGCGGCCGGGTCCGCGCCTTGGCCCTTGGCGTAGAAGTCCGCGCCCGTGCGTCCGGCCCAAATGGAAAGCTGTTCCACGGCAGCGGCGCGAAAGGTGTCGCCCGCAGCCACCAGAACCTTGCGGCCTTGCATGATGGCCCGGTGCGCCAGCTTGGCAATGGTGGTGGTCTTGCCCACGCCGTTGACCCCGATGATCAGCAGCACTTCCGGCGGATTCACCGCGGTGATGCGCGGGGTCAGGGAAAAGACCTCGGCCAGTTCCTCGCGCAGAATGTCCTTGAACTGGGCGGGGTCCTGGGTCCCGGCCTGGCGCGCCCTGTCCTTGAGCCGGGTCACGAGCTGGTCCATGGCCTCGTAGCCCACGTCGGCCATGATCAGGATCTCTTCCAATTCCTCCCAGAACTCGTCGTCCATGGCCGAGTGGGACGTGAGCATGGCGTCGATGCGCCGGGTAATGGACTCCTTGGTCTTGGACAGGCCTTGGGAAAGTTTGAGGAACAAGCGGCTGCGCTCGTCTTCCTCGTCCTCCATGTCCAGGGCCAGGGCCAACTGGTATTGCAGCTCCGAGCGAAACTCCTCGACCCGGGCATAGCCCATATCCCCACGCCAGGAGTCGAAACGGGTGATAAAGTCCTGGGCTTCGTCTTGGGGCGCGTCCAGGGCTGAGAACAAAAAGCCCAACCGCTCGTTGAGCAGATCGCCGGGTTCAGCCACCCCGGCCAGGATGATGTCCAACCACGCGGACAAGCGGGGCTCGGCCTGGCGCAGGGCAACGGTCAGTTCTTCCTGACCTATGGCCGCGCTGGGCGCGGGAGCGGACGCAGCTTCCGACGGAACGGAATCCGGTTGCTGTTTATTGCCAAGCTTCCGAAATCGCGAGAAAAAACCCATGATAAACATCCTTCCTTGCTGTGTGGGATGGCCCTACTTTGCCCAGAAGCGGCCTGGCGTCAAGGGCAAGATACGGATTCGCCGGGTTGCGGCTCGGGCGGCGCGTCTTGGCCCAAGAGAAAAATACCGTAGGTTGCCCGGAGGTTGGTGAGGATCTTGGGAAGATGCCCCTCGGACTCGTGGTAGTCCGTGTCAATGGGCACCCGCTTGAGCACGCTGAAACCGTGCCGGTGACAGAAATTCTGAAAATCCTTCATGGAGATCACGCGGATGTTGGGGGTGTCGTACCACTCGTAGGGCAGTTCCCGGGACAAGGGAGCCCTGCCGCGAAACAGAAGCTGGGCGCGGATGCGCCAATGGCCGAAGTTGGGAAAACTGACAATGCCCCGTGCGCCCACCCGCAGCATCTCCTGGATAAGCACGGCGGGCTCGTACACCTGCTGTAGGGTCTGGCTCAGGACCACGTAGTCGAAACACTGGTCCGGATAGTCCTGGATTTCCCGGTTGATGTCCCCTTGCACAACGGACAGGCCCTTGGCAATGAGCCGGGCCACCTTGTCCTCGCTGATCTCGATGCCCGAGCCGCGAACTCCCTTGTGCTCGGTGAGATGCTGCAACAGGTCGCCCTTGCCGCAGCCCAGGTCAAGGACCCGCGATCCCTTGTCGATCCAGGAGGCGATCACTTGCAGGTCAAAGCGCATGGCTGCCTCCCCTGCGCACGGTTTCGTGCGTGGTGTTCAGGAAATGGCGCACCAGGTCAAAGAGCCGGTCATTGCGCAACAAAAAGGCGTCGTGCCCGCAATGAGCCTCGATCTCGCAAAAACTCACGTCCAGACCATTTTTCTTCAGGGCCGTGACGATCTCACGGACTTGATAGGTGGGATAGAGCCAGTCCGAAGTAAAGGACACGAGCAGGAAGCGCGCCTTGGCCTTGGAAAAGGCCTGGACCAGGGACCCGTTCCCGTGTTGCAGGCCCAAGTCGAAATAATCCGCAGCCTTGGTGATGTAGAGAAAGGAATTGGCGTCAAAGCGTTCCACGAACTTTTTGCCTTGGTAACGCAGGTAGCTCTCCACTTGGAAGTCGGGCAGCTCGTCAGCCAGGTTGAAGGAAAAGGCGTCCTTGTCCTGGAGGTTGCGGCCGAACTTGAGACGCATGGCGTCGTCGGAAAGATAGGTCACGTGGCCGATCATGCGGGCCACGGCCAAGCCCAAGGACGGGCCGGGCTCGTCATAATAGCCGCCCTGGTTCCAATGGGGGTCGGCCATGATGGCCTGGCGGGCGATCTCGTGAAAGGCGATGTTGAGCGCGGAGTGGCGGGTGGTGGTGGCCAAGGGCAAAGCCGCGTGCATCATCCCGGGGTAGCGCACGGTCCATTCCAGGACCTGCATGCCGCCCATGGAGCCGCCCGCTGCCGCCAAAAGCTTGGTCACGCCCAAGTGCTCGACCAACCGCTTTTGGGCGCGGACCATGTCGCCGATGGTCACCACAGGAAACTCCAGGCCATAAGGCTTGCCCGTGGCCGGATTCTCGGAACAAGGGCCGGTGGAGCCCATGCATCCGCCCAAAACATTGGAGCAGATAATGAAGTAGCGGTCCGTGTCCATGGGCTTGCCCGGCCCGACCATCACGTCCCACCAACCCGGCTTGAGGTCGTCTTCGTTGTACTTGCCCGCCACGTGGGAGTCGCCGGTCAGGGCGTGGCAGACCAGGATGGCGTTGTCGCCTTCTTGGTTGAGCTCGCCCAGGGTCTCGTAGGCCAGGGTGATGGGCGACAACTCGGCCCCGCTCTGCAGGGTCATGGCTCCGCCGGGCTGTTCCGGGTCGATCCCGCCCAGAGTCAGGTACTTCTTTTCCACCAGCCCCGGGCTCTTGTCACGGCCGTTGTCGCGACCGTTGTCACGCGCGTGCTCGCTCATGGCTTGTTACTTAAGTCCCTGGCGCGGCCAGGGCAAGGGGTGAATTCCCTTGCCGCGCCTTTCTTTTTCTTGCTACCAAGAAACCGTCACAAGACAACATCAACCCCAAGGACGCCAGACAGGTAACGACCATGACCAACACCCCCGTGCCTGATCCTGACTCTGCCAAGCCTTCCGCGCCCGAAGGATCGGAGCTTAACGCCAAAGCCCGCGAAATAACCGACAAAGTCATGCGGTTCGCGGACCCCGAGTTCCCGCCCATTGCCGTGCTCCGCGACATGGGCGTACAGCAGCGCGAGGCCCAATTGGCGGACAACGACCCGGGCGCGCGCATGGAAGAAAAATTCTATGCAGCCGTGGCCATGGGCTCGGCCCCGCTCAAGGCCAAGTACATGGTCATTGATCCGGACTCCCTGGTGGCCCCGGACATGGTTCTGCCGTCCTTGCCCCAGGATTTCCATGAACTGCAACGGGTGATCCACGACGAATCCCGCTCGGCCAACGACTTGGCCAAGGTCATCGCCAAGAGCCCGGCCCTGGCCACGGTGCTGCTCCGCCTCGTGAACAGCGCCTTTTACAGTTTGGCCTCCAAGGTGGATACCATTTCCCGCGCCGTGGCTGTGGTCGGCACCCGCCAGCTCACTTACCTGGCCCTGGGCACCACGGTCATGAACGTGTTCCAGCACATCCCCCAGGAACTGGTGGATCTCAATTCCTTTTGGAAACACTCCATTGCCGTGGGCGTGACATCGAGGCTTCTGGCCGAGGCCTCGGGCCTGGGCAACGGCGAGCGGTACTTCACGGCCGGGCTGCTGCACGACATTGGCCGCCTGATGCTGCTCAACTTCCTGCCCAAGGCCGCTAAAAGCGCGTTTTACCTGGCCCGGCGCAACCGCATCCTGCTGCATTACGCGGAATTGGACGTGGTGAATTACGACCATGCATCCCTGGGCTGCGTGGCCATGCGCCGCTGGAACCTGCCCGAGAGTTTGACCCAGGCCGCGCTTTTCCACCATGCTCCTGAGATCCACAACAACATTGCCGAAGCCGCGGTGATCCACGTGGCGGATTCCGCATGCCGCGCCTTGAACTGGGGAGTATCAGGCGAATTCTTCATGCCGCCCATCAAGCACCAGGCCTGGGACAGCCTCAAACTCTCGGCTCAGGATCTGCGGGAGGTGCTGATCAAGGCCGAGGAACAGACCCAACCCTTGTTCACCCTGCTCACCCAGACGCCCCGGGCCGAGTTGCCTTCCCGTTCCTGACCGTCAGGCCGGGTCCTCCAGGGTGAAGCGCCAGGCGCAGGCGTAATCCGGACCGGTCTCGTCGGGTGGACAAGCCACGCATTCCGTCTGGATGCGGGAGTCAATGGTCCAGGCAAAATGGCGGTACTCCATGAGCCCGCCGGGCTTGCAGGGATAGGGGGTCATGTTCTTGCGTTTGCGCGCGGATTGCACGCGGCATTCCCGCATGTAAAACACGAAGCTGGACTCGCTTTCCCTGACAATTTCCTGGACATTGATCCGCGCGTACAAGCGCAGGCCCAGAGCTGTTATGAGCGCGTCCAGTCCTCCGGACTCCGGGATCTCGGCCAGGGTCATGATCCGCTTGGCCTCGAACGGAGAGAACCGGGTCCAGCAGGTGTCGTTGGCGCGCTGGGCATCCTGCAAGGCCCTGGCGCGCTCCACGGCCTGGAACCACACACCGTCCAGGGCCAGCCAATTGAGGCTCACGGCCTCGGCCAGCGCTTCCAGCTTTTCCCCGGGAAGCTCGGCTAGGGGCGCGGGAACTCCGTCCCTGATCTCGAAGTCCAAAATTTTGGACAAACGCCGCAGCAGTATGGAAGTAAAGGCGTCGCCAGCCTCGGCCTCCATGGCCAGGGCCGGTTCCAATCCCACCTGGTGGATGGTTTCGCCGAGCCACAAGCCGTAATGCACGGCGCTGCGCCGCCAGGCCTCCATGAGCCAGGCCGCGAGTTCCTGGTTCCGTTCTTGCTTCTGATCAGACATAGGTTCTCCTGGGCAAGGGGTGGATCACAACCCGATGTCCACAAACCTAGCCTTGGGCAAGCCCCATGGCAAGCACGCAAAAACGGCCCGCAAGGGGGCCGCTTGTTGGCAGAGGGAAAGGGCGCGGACCGCTGCTACTTCATGCGGTAGGTGATGCGGCCCCGGGTCAGGTCGTAAGGGGAAAGTTCCACCTTGACCCGGTCGCCGGGAAGGATGCGGATGTAATACTTGCGCATTTTTCCGGAAATATGGGCCAGCACTTCGTGGCCGTTTTCCAGCTCCACGCGGAACATGGCATTGGGCAGGGCTTCCTGTACAATGCCGTCAACTTCTATGGCTTCTTCCTTGGCCATTGGTCCTCCAACAAGGGATCATTCACCAGCGGCCCAGCAACAACAAGGTTGCTCCAATCCGCGCGGTATGGTTCGTCTTTGGTAACTGCTATCCTTAACAGTACCTTTTATCCGTACAATGAGCCCCTTGTCAACTCACGCGGGCAGGGAATCCTTGCTCCGGCCCGGCCCGAAAAAGAAGAGGTACGCGCCAAAGAGCACCATGGGCACGCTGAGGAGCTGGCCCATGGTCAGCCAGTCAAAGGCGATAAACCCCATGTGCGCGTCAGGCTCGCGCACGAATTCCACGAGAAAGCGGAAGGTTCCGTAACCCATGAGGAATACTCCGGTCACGGCCCAGGCCGGTCGTTTTTTGCGGGAATAGAACCACAGGATCAGAAACAAGACCAAACCTTCGAGAAAAGCCTCGTAGAGTTGGGAGGGATGGCGGGCGATGCCCGCAGGATCGAGCTCCGGCGGATAGACCACGGCCCAGGGCACCGTGGTTTCCCGGCCCCAGAGCTCGGCGTTGATGAAATTGCCGATGCGGCCGAACATGAGCCCGGGCGCGGCAAAGGGCGTGATAAAATCCCCGATCTCGGACAAGCGGCGTTTCTGGCGGCGGGCAAAGATGATGGCGCAAATCAGAATGCCCAATACGCCGCCGTGAAAGGACATGCCCCCTTCCCAGATGCGGTAGATAAAGCCGGGGTCCTGGCTCAAACGATCCCAGCCGTAGAACAGCACGTAGCCGAGGCGCGCGCCAAGGATCAGGGCCAGCACGCCGTAGGTCACGAAGTCGTCGACCTGCTTGGGGGTCCAGCCCGATTCGGGCCGGGAAGCGCGGTACCGGGCCAAGAGCCAGGCCGTGATAAAACCGAATAAATAGGTCAGCCCGTACCAGCGCACTTGCAAGGGGCCGATCTCAATGGCAACGGGGTCGATCTCGGGATAGACGAACATGGGGCCTCATGGGCGGACATTCTTGGCTGGCATGGGGTGCTCCCCTCCGGCCAAGCCCGCTGAATTAGGATCATAGATGGGGGCGGATGTTATTGGCCCTCTTCGCTGGCCGAGTTCTCTGATTGGGCATCGTCCGTGTGAGGCTCCTGGGCTGCCTGGGACTTGGACTTACGCCAGGAACTCTCTTCGCCTCGGGCCAAGCGGCCGATGTTGTCCTTGTGCCGCCAAAACACCAGGATCATCACGGCCAGGGCCAGGGGCAGCAGCTCAATCTTCCAGAACAGCAGCAACAGCAAGGGCATGGCCGTAACCATGGTCAACGAGCCCAGGGACATGTACCCGGACGTGGCCACCACGGCCACGAGCAAACCCACGCTGATCAGGATCTGCCAGAAAGCGATGGGCAGGAAGATGCCGATGGTGGTGGCCACGGCCTTGCCGCCCTTGAATTGGAGATACATGGAAAAGACATGGCCCAGGATCGTGGCCAAGGCGCATCCGCTCGCAAACCAGACCGAGTCGCTCAGGGCCAGGGCCACGGCCACCGGGAGCACGCCTTTGAGCACATCCAGGACCAGTGCCAGGATGCCCCAGTTGGTCCCGCAGGTGCGGGCCACGTTGGTGGCGCCCATATTGCCGCTGCCCGACTCGCGGGGGTCAATGCCGCAAAAGAGCTTGGCCACCACAAGGCCAAAGGGAATGGAACCGATGCAATACGACAGGGCCAGCCACAAGATGCTTTGTATGACCACACGCGCCTCCTGTATTCGGACCAGACCAAACCTTTTTTGCGAGGCCGTGTCAACCCGGCGTCAAGAATGCGCCGTCTGCCCTGGAAACAGGCTGTTTTGCCTATTCCTCAAGAGCCTCAAGGATGTGAATTTCATTGCCCAGAGGGTCGATGCGGCCCAAACGCACCTGAAGCTGTTGTCCGGCATAGAGCTTTTCGCCAAAGGTGTCGCGCTTGCCGCGCACGAATATTTGCTCCTTGGGCAGGGACACCGAAACAAAGGCCGCGCCCTCTTCCACCACCACGGCGTGGTAGTACGTATCCGCCTTTTGCTGCTTGAAGTGGACCAGCTTCCAATACCTCGGGCGAAAACGCTGGACCCGGCCCACGGCCTCGAGCCGGGAGCTGAGCCCCGGCAGCATGGACGTGAGTTCCTCCGTGTCCAGCCGGGCCTGGCCCGTGCGCAGAAAGGAAGTGACTTGGGCCATGTTGATCAGGTCGGGATAACGCCGCAAGGGCGAGGACACCGGGCTGTAGGCAGGAACGCCCAAACTGGCGTGGGGCGCGGGCCTGGGCTCAAGGATCGACGGCCCCAGCGCCTTGACCGCGCGGTGGATGTGATGGGGTTCGCGCCAAATGGCTGAGAGTTCCTTGGGCACGCGCACGTCCTGGGTCCTGTGCAGGAGGCTGATGGCGTTTTCCTTGGCCCACTCGGCAATGGCGCTGTTGGCCAAGATCATCATTTCGCTGACCAGGAGCTGCGCGCCTGGCGGCGGTTCCTTCACCTCCAGTTCCACCTTGAGGTCCTTGCCCTCACCCACCAGCATGATCTCGGGGTCGTAGCGCTCCACCACCACCGCGCCCTGCTCGATGCGCAGGTCGCGCAGCCGCAGGGCCAGCTCATGGCCCACGTCAAGGCCAGCATCGCGCTCCACTTGAGAGACCGCTTCCTGCCCGCTCTCGTTGGCTGAGCACTCCAAGCAGGTCTCCACGGTCTCGTAGGTCAAGTTGGCCGCGATCTCGGCCCAAGCCAAACGCGGCGAGCAGGTGAGCAAAGCCCCCCGCTCATCCAGCTCCAGATCCAGGAGCAGCGCGGGCCTGGGCTGTTTTTCCAGCAGGCTGAACAGGTCCGTGCCCAAGCTTTCGGGCAGCATGTGGCTCACGCCCTCGGGCAAGTATACGGACGACGCGCGTTGGGCTACGGACCGGTCCAATTCCGAGCCGAACTCCCAGAGCAGGGCCGGGCAGGCCAAGGCCAAGCTGACCTGGTATCCTTGTTCGGTGCGGGCAAAACAAAAGGCGTCGTCCACGTCGCGGGTGCTGGCTGAATCCACGCTCACCCAGGGACCTTGCTCCACGTCCCCTTGCCGCGCCGTGACTTGTTCACGCAAGGCCTCTGTGTCTTGGGAAAATGGCTGGGACCACGCATCGCCTTCTTCATACCCGGCCAAATCAAAAAAATGATTGTGGTGCGGCCCGACCACACCCCAGGCCTTGGCCAAGTGCAGGGCCAACAGGGGATCTTCAGGCATGCCCGCGCACAGGGGCCGCCAGACCTTGGCGGTCTCGGCGTCGTCCGGCACGGCAATGCGCCTGCGCAACAAGGCTTCCAGCTTGTCCGCCACTTCAGGTTCGGGAAGCTCGGGCAGAGTGTTGCGCCGCTTAAGGTGCAGAGCCCAAAGGTCGCGAAAAAAAGCCTGGCCCGCCACGGTCAGCTCTTCGCGCTCCTTGGCAATGGCCTGCTCCGTGAGCCGCTTGTCCACTTTGTCCTCGGGATAGACCTCGAACTCGGGCGGACGAAATTTGAAATGGGTCTTGCACTCCAGCAGGGCCCTGCCCATGGCCGAGATGTGTTCCACGTCCGGGTCTTCCCAGAGCAGCTCCGCGAACCATTGGGCCGTGGCGCTGCCCAGCTCTCCCTGGGCCAGGGACCATATTTCCTTGGGATCGATGTCCGCGACCTGTTCTTCCCGGGCCGTATTGTAGCGCTCAAGGTGAGAAATGACTTCCTGGCGGGAAAGACCGGCGTCGTGGCGGGGCCCGGACCAGGGCAAAAGCCGGTTGGCCGGGAGCTTGGTCTCGCGTTTGTTCAGGGTCAGCAAACGGAGCTTGCCGCCCTGGTCCTCCAGGACCCAGGCGATGTGGGGCTTGTTGCCCTGCATGTACTCGACCACACAACCCGGACCGGGAAACTCAACCGTACGCATGCTCACCTGGCGCTCCTCATGGTCTGGGCAGGGTCATGGTTCATCACTATCTTTACAAACAATCCGCGCGTTGCGCCGCTCGCGCGGCTCGAAAATCACTGGCCGAACTCGTCCTAGTGTTTGAAAGAGCGCTGGCCTGTAAACACCATGGCCACTTGCGGCTCGGCCTGGTTCACTGCCTCGATGACCTCCCAGTCGCGGATGGAGCCGCCGGGCTGGGCAATGGCGCTCACCCCGTGGCTGATGGCCGCGTCCACGCCGTCGCGAAAGGGAAAAAATCCGTCCGAGACCAGCACGGAACCGGCCAGACCGCCCTTGGCCTCTTGGGTCCGGGCCTGGATGCCGGCCAGGACGTCGGTCATCTCTCCCTGGGCCGCCTTGGCCTGGAGCTCGTACAAAGACATGGAATGTTCGTTGAACGCCAGCAAGTCAGCGTATTTGGTGTAGGCCTTGTGCACGGACAGCTCCACGCAGCCCACCCGGTCCTGCTCGCCGGTGCCGATGGCCGTGGTCACCCCGTCTTTGGCAAAGATCACGGAGTTGGAGGTCACGCCCGCTTCCACGGCCCAGGCAAAGAGCAGGTCTTCGGCTTCTTGCGGGCTGGGCGCGCGCGCCGTGTACGTGGTCCCGTCCTTTTCCGCGCTTGCCGGGATAAAGTCGTCCGCGGACAGGATCCGGTTGCGAAAGGAGAACTGCAGGACCATGCCGCCGTCGGCCAGACTCTTGATGTCCAGGAAGGGCTCGCCCACGAGCACCGATAGATCGGCCAGGCCGGGCAGCTTGAGGATGCGCAAGTTCTTGCGCTGCATGAGGATATCCAGCGCGCCCTGTTCATACTCAGGAGCGGCCACCACCTCGAAGTAGCTGCTGTTGATGAGTTGGGCCGCGTCCTTGGTCAGGGGCCGGTTGACCACCACTGCGCCGCCGAACGCGGCGATGCGGTCGGACAGGTGGGCGCGATGCAGGGCCGCAGCCACGCCCTCGTCGGTCCAGGCCGCGCCGCAGGGATTATTGTGTTTGAGGATCACGGCAGCGGGCTTGGCGTGCAGGTACTGCAGCATGTTCACGCCGTTGTCCACGTCGGTGAGGTTGGTCTTGCCGGGGTGCTTGCCCGCTTGAAGCATGTGTTCTTCCCGGGCGCTGGACACCAATCCTTTACCCGGTCCGCGAAAGACCACGCCGCCCAGCTCCAACCCCTCGGAGACCAACTCGTACAAGGCAGCGGGCTGGTCCGGGTTCTCACCGTAGCGCAGCCCCTTGCGTTCACCGCCCACTTCCCAATGACGCTTGGCAAATCTGAGTTTGGTCTCGCCAAGGGTCAGGGTCATGTCCTCGGGAAAGGGGTCCCCCAGCACAGTGCTGTACATGGATTTCAGGTCTTTCATGGTTGTGGCTCCCAGTAAGGAATGCTTTACGATACATAGGCTTGTTGCGTGGCCCGCGTATGGCGAGCAAGGGGCAACGCTATCACAGGCCCCGCTCTCCAGCAACGACCGGCCGGGCCAAGCGATTTTGCTTTGCCCCGGCTTTTCACGTAGAGTATCTCCAGTCTTGCCCCAAGGAGGGGAACATGGAAAAGGTACTCACTAAACTCGCCAAACAACTCAACGCCTTTGACGAGGCTTCACTCATGGCCCTCTGGGACAAATACGCCGAGGCCGTGACCCGCTTCGAGCCCACCAAGCGCTGGGAGGAAGCCGCCCTTGTCCTGGGGTTCATCCAGGCCCTGCGCTGGAAAAACCAACTCTTCAACTACCACTGGGCGGACAAGTCCCGGCCCAATGACGACATCCCCCCTACTCCGCTTCTTGACGACCCGCTTCTGGAAGAAGTCTTTGGCGGGAAAAAGGAACCAGCCAAGCCCTCAGTCCTGAACAAGCGCAGCAAGGTGTTGCGCTTCCGGCCGCGAGAGGACGACGAGA
Organism: Desulfovibrio sp.; assembly: GCA_004796465.1. Classification (GTDB taxonomy): domain Bacteria; phylum Desulfobacterota; class Desulfovibrionia; order Desulfovibrionales; family Desulfovibrionaceae; genus MADRE1. The sequence goes on along the minus strand of QZKZ01000216.1, from coordinate 9,374 downwards.
CCGTGTAGGATATAATAGTAGTAGCGTACGGAATCCACGAAACGCACGGCCTCGCGACCCCGGCACCCCGAATTCATCCTGAGGTAGGCCTGGCGCAGTTCGTTCCAGGTCTTGCCCTCGCCACCCGCGTTTTGGGCCAGTCGAATGGCGCGGCGCAGATTTCCCGGCCCCTGGTTGTACCCGGCCAGGGTAAAGCACCAACGCTCCCAGGGATCCAAGCCGAATTCCTCCAGCTCGTCCCAAATCATGCGCAAGTATGCGCTGCCGCCCTGGATGGACTGCTCGGGGTCCAAACGATCCGACACGCCGAGCATGCTCGCCGTGGAACTGGTCAACTGCATCAGGCCGCGCACGCCCGTATGGCTGCGGGCGTCGGCCCTGAAGCGCGACTCGCGGTAGATCACGGCGGTGATCAGCAGGGGGTCCATGCCGTTGTTGGCGGCCTCGCGGGCAATAACGTCCGCGTACTGGTCCACCTCGGTGGTCATGGTCGCCAGGATGTGCTCAAGCTCCGAGATATTGGGCTCGCTGGGCAAAAAACCGAAATAGCGCTCATCCAGTTCCTGGGCCAGTTCCTGGACTTCCTGGTCCGCCCAAAAGGTGTCGAGTTGCAGGGCCAATATCTCCCGGTCCCCGCGCCAGAACCAGCGCAAGGCCACTTCTTCCTCTCCCTGAGCTTCCACGTGCAGCTCCTGGTAAAAAGGCTGCCAGAGGCGGAATCCGTCCTCGTCGACCACGGCCAAGGCGAATTCCTCACCCTCCACGCCGTCAAGGGCGCTGGCCAAATCCATGGCCTGGCAGGCCTGGACAAACTGGTTTTCCCAGCCAACGCCTTGGGACAAGGACTCGGTGAGCGCGGGATCGGTGCAGGCCACGGCATCGGGTTCCCGCGTGAACCAGCCGTTTCCGCCTTGTTCTTGGTCCGGCTCCTCGCCCCTGGCAATGACCGCAGGGGTGTAGGTCGCGTAAACCGGACCGGCTTGCACTGGGCTATCAATGTTGTTGGGACCCCGGCGCTGGCCCAAGGCAAAGGAAAAACCAACAGCCAAGTCAGCTTCACCGTTCTCCAGGGCCAACAAGGCCTGGTTCGGATCGTCCATGAAACGGTACGCCGCTTCGCGGCCGGTGAAATCCAAAAACGCGGCAAGCAGTTCCTGCTCATACCCCGGACCATAGGGAGAAAGCCTGGCTTCCGCCCTTTCATGCGCAGGCACGATCACCCGCACCACCACCATATCCCTTTCCAACCTGGCAGCATCCATGGGCTGCCAGGTCATCCCCAGAATCAACATCGCAAGCGCGGCAACCCTAAATTTGGTCGCCCAAGTACAACTCCAACTCATGTACGGCTCCTCTGCATATGTTTTCCTCCCAGGACCAACACAGGGAACAAACGAACAGGAAAGGGCGCGAACGATGCCGTTCCCTTTTCGCGGGGCCTCTTGCCCCGTCCTCACGTTGACTTTGGGGGGTTGGTTCTTTAGGACGGTTTGTCTCGTTGCCGTTGTACAGCTTTCCAACCGCAACGAACCGAGGATTGTGTCACAAGGAGATTACAATGTCAAACATCGTCATTTTCGGGTCCCAGTGGGGCGACGAAGGCAAAGGCAAGATCGTCGACCTTCTGACCCGGGACGTGGACCTCATCGCCCGCTTCCAGGGCGGCAACAATGCCGGCCACACATTGGTGGTGGCGGGTAAGAAGTTCATTCTGCATCTGATCCCCTCGGGTATCCTGCATAAGAACAAAATCTGCCTCATCGGCAACGGCGTGGTCGTGGACCCGGAGGTCCTGTGCAAGGAAATGGCAACCCTGGCCGGAGAAGGCCTCGACGTGGGCCCCACCCGGTTGCAGGTCAGCAAAAAAGCCCACCTCATCATGCCCTACCACAGACTCATGGATGGTGCCAGGGAATCTGCCCGTTGCAAGGACAGCAAAATCGGCACTACGGGCCGGGGCATCGGCCCATGCTACGAGGACAAGATGCACCGTGTGGGCATCCGCGCAGGTGATTTGCAAGACCTCGGCCTCCTGCGGGCCAAGATCGAAACCGCGCTCACGGAAAAAAACGTTCTCTTCCAGCACCTTTACAATACCGACCCCTTGGACCCGGGCCAGATCTTTGACCAGGTCGCGCCCCTGGCGGACAAACTCCTGCCCCACCTGGTGGATGTGTCCCAGGTGCTCCAGGACGCTTGGGACAAGGATAAATCCGTGCTCTTTGAGGGCGCCCAAGGCACCCACCTGGACATTGACCACGGCACCTATCCGTTCGTGACCTCTTCCAACACCGTGGTGGGCAACGCGGCCGCAGGCACGGGCTGTTCCCCCTCGCGCATGGACCGCATTGTGGCCATAGTCAAGGCCTATACGACTCGTGTGGGAGCCGGGCCTTTTCCCACGGAGCTTGACAACAACGAAGGCGCGCACATGCAGGAAAAGGGCGCGGAATTCGGCGCGACTACTGGCCGCCAACGCCGCTGCGGCTGGCTCGACCTGGCCGTGTTGCGCGAGAGCGTACGCCTCAACGGCCCCACCGAGCTGGTAGTCACCAAGCTGGACGTGCTCAGCGGACTCAAGGAACTGAAAATCTGCGTGGCCTACGAATACCAGGGCCAAGAGGTGGGCTACCCGCCCCAGGAAGAAAACGCCATGGACAGGGTCACTCCGGTTTACGAAACCATGCCGGGCTGGGACCAGGACATCTCCGACTGCACCTCCTGGGTGTCCTTGCCTTCCGAAGCCAAGGACTACATCAAACGCGTGGAAAAAATGCTCGGCGTACCCGTTTCCATGGTTTCCGTGGGCCCGGACCGCGAGCAGATCCTGCACAGGTAACAGATCGCCATGGCCGCTTCGTCCGAACCGGAACTCAGTCTGCCGTCGTATTCCGCTGACGAGCTGGCAACGCTGGTTCAGGGCCAAGGCCGGGTTCGCGGATTTTTGCTGCGGCTCACCCAAGCGCCGCCCCAGGTGATTTTACTTGAGGGCGGCTTGGCTGGCGAGCGCTTGGGCCTGGCCATGTTGTTCGCCCTGGCCTGCAACTGCGAAGGGACCGGAGACAGGCCTTGCTTGGCTTGTGCCTCGTGCAGCCGCATGCTGTCAGGCGCGCACCGCGACCTCTACCTTTTTGACGGCAGCCAAGGCAGCATCAAAATCGGCAGGGACACTAGGGACGAAGGCACCATCCGTTGGCTCAGGCCCGTGCTGGGCGACCCGCCCCGGGAGGGGAACCGGCGGGTGGTGATCCTGCACGAGGCCCAGGCCCTGGGCATCGAGGCAGCCAACGCCCTGCTCAAGTCCCTGGAGGAGCCCCGGCCCGCAACCACGTTTTTCCTCATGGCCCCGCAACGGGAGCGGCTGTTACCCACCCTGGTCTCCCGGGGCTGGACCCTGACTCTGAATTGGCCGGACACCCTGCATGCACCGCCCGATCCCGGCGAGGACAGCGAGCGCGCCAAGGAGTGGGTGGACGCCCTGACCGAATTCTTGCGCACTGGCAAGGATTGGATGGCCAAGACCTCTTCGAAAAAGGCTGTTGACCCTCCTTTGGCCTCGGCCCTTATCCTGGCCTGCCAACGGGCCGTGGCCCAGACCTTGTCGGGCCGCGCCGACTTCAACTTGGCAATTTACCTGGCCTCGAGCTGCGACGTGGCCACCCTGCGCAGAATCGAGGTATTGCTGGGCGAATGTGTGGAAGCCCTGGGCTACGGCGTGAATCCCGCGCTGGTGGTGGACCGGCTGGCCACGAGTCTCTACGCCTGGCAGCAAGATCGCTAAGTGTGGCCATGCAGTTCCACCTGGAAATCGGCACTACCTTCTTTGTTAGGCTGTAGAGAAAGTGCCAAGTGCAAGGAACGAAATACACCCAAGGCGCGCAGTGTCTTCAACATACACAAGCGTCTTGGGTGTATTTCTGTGACGCAGACCTTCAGTTGTTAGGCGAGTTTTCGAGCCTTACAAATGAAGAGAGCAGAGACAGGTGGTGCTTTCTCGACAGCCTAACCGTCCTTGCGCATCTGGGAAAGCAGATCCCAGCGCACCTGCTCGGCGCGAAACACTGAGACCTGGCAAGTGCCCACCTTTTGGTGGCCGCCGCCCCCGTACTTGAGCAGCATGCTGCCCACGTCGGTATTGCTGGTGCGGTTGGTGATGCTGTGGCCCACGGTGAACACGATATTCTGCTTCTTAAGGCCCCACATAATCTGCATGGAGATGTTGCAGTCCGGGAACATAGTGTAAATAAGGAAGCGGTTGCCCGTGAATATCTCTTCCTCGTTGCGCAGGTCCGTGAGAATCACGTTGTCGAAGGCGGTGGAGGTGCGCTCCAGCATATCCCTAAACTTTTCCTGCTGCTCCACATAGCGGTTGACCCGCTCGCTCACGTCAGGAAGGTTCAATATCTCGTCCACGCCCATGGTGCGGCAGGCTTCCACCAAATCCATCATCAGTTGGTAGTTGCTGATGCGGTAGTCTTTGTAGCGGCCCAAGCCCGTGCGCGGGTCCATGACAAAGGACAGCATGATCCATCCCCGGGGATTGCCGATCTCGTCCAGGGTCAAATCGCCGCTGTCGCACTTGTCCACATAGAGCATCATCTCTTCAAAGCGGTCGGGAAAGGTCTCCCTGCCGCCGTAGTAGTCCCAGATGACCCGGGCCGCGCTTTTCATGGGCGCGGACGCGCCCTCGAACTGAAAGTCAAAGCCCAGCCGCTCCTCCTCGCTGGAGTGGTGGTCAAACCAAAGGCCCACGCCCGGAACATAGGGCACATTGGCCAGAATATCATTTTCCGTGACTTCGACCATGCCGTCTTGGACATCCTTGGGATGGACAAATTTCCATTCATCCATGATCCCGGCTTCCTTGAGCAGGACAGCGCAGATCAGTCCATCAAAGTCAGAACGGGTCAGCAACCTCATGAGTCAAGCCTCCTTGCCAAAAATCGCGAGCAATTCATCAAATCCATGTTTATGAGTCCCTTATAGACCGACTTTGCCTGCATGTGCAACTCGGAGGACAAAACATGGATAAAGCGCCTTGACTCCGCTCCAGGAAAGAGGGATTTTGTGAATGGAAGTCCCGCCATGCGGAATTTCCTCCCTCACCACCTCCAACCCCTGAAACCATGAGCCAAGATCAAGCCAACGCAGTCCTGGTGATTGAAGACTCCAAGGTCCAGGCCAAGATAATTTCCAAACAGGTGCTGGCCCTGACCAACTTTTCCACCCAAGTGGCCCGGACCATGACCGAGGCGAGCCACGCCTTGGAAAACACCAGCAAGGAGTTTTTCGCCGCCGTGGTGGACCTGAACCTGCCGGACGCGCCTGACGGCGAAGCCGTTGACCTGGTGCTCGGCTATGATGTGCCCGCTGTTGTGCTCACTGCCTCGTTCAACGACGAGATCCGGCAGCAATTCATCAAAAAAAAGGTTGCGGACTACTTTTTCAAGGGCACGATCAAGGATATGGACCCCATGGTCACGTCACTGGAACGGCTCTCGCGCAACCGCTTCATCAAGGTGCTGGTGGTGGACGACATGAAAACGGACCGGACCATCATCAAAAAGCTGCTGCACATCCAACGCTACCAGGTCCTGGAGGCGGCCAACGGCGTCCAGGCCCTGGAAACCTTTGCAGACAACCCGGACATCTCCATTGTGATCACGGACTATCAAATGCCGGAGATGGACGGCTTTGAACTGACCAAAGCCTTGCGCGAGGAACGCAAAAAAGACTCGCTTGCTGTTATCGGTGTCTCCTCGGCCCAATCCGGACCTCTCACGGCCCAGTTCCTCAAGAACGGGGCCAACGACTTCATCAATAAACCCTTTGAAGTGGAAGAGTTTACTTGGCGCGTGAACCGGACCGCGGAAATGCTGGAGATCGTGGCTGAACTCAAGGCGTGTCAGGAACAGCTCTAACCCATGCACCCACAACGCGGCCTTTGCCTCCAACAAGGCCCTTCCCAGCCCGGTCCAGACTCTCCCGTTGTCTATTGGTTGCATCGGGAGCACCGGGCGCTGGACAACTGGGGCCTGTACGCGGCCCAACAAGCCGCCCTCGGTTCCGGAGCGCCCCTGGCAGTGGTCTACTGCCTGGCCCCGGCATATTTGGGAGCCATCTGGCGGCAGTTCAGCTTTCTGCTCAAGGGCTTGGAGCACGTTGCGCAGGACCTTGCCAAGTTGCGCATCCCCTTGTTTCTGCTCCAGGGCGAACCGGGTCGGACCGTGGCGGATTTCGCCGGTTCACTCGCCGCCGCCAGGGTGTACACGGACTTTGATCCCCTGCGCATCAAGGGCCAATGGCTCAATGACCTGCTGGCCACGTATCAGGGATCGGTCTTTGATGTGGACTCTCGAAACATCGTGCCTTGCAGGGCCGCATCCAACAAACATGAATACGCGGCCCGCACTCTTCGGCCCAAGCTGCGCAAACTGGTGCCGGAATTCCTCGCTCCCTGCCCCGGCCCCCTGGTCCATGAACCGGGTTGGCCCTTGCCTGCGCCGGAAATCGACTGGTCCGGTATCGCCGCTTCCCTGGATGTGGACCGAAGCGTAGGGGAAATCCCGGAAATCATCCCTGGAGAAGAGGCTGCCCAAGCCGTGCTTGACACCTTCCTTTCACAGCGGCTGCCAGTGTATGCGGACAAGCGCAATGACCCCAATTCCGGGGTGCAATCCCAGCTCTCCCCGTATCTCCATTTCGGCATGATTGCTTCCAGCCGCGTGGCCCTGGCCGTATTGGACCGGGCTCCCAGCGGCGACGTCAATGCCGAGTCTTTTTTGGAGGAACTCATTGTGCGCCGGGAATTGGCTGATAATTATTGCTTGCACAATCCTGACTACGATTCAGTGGAAGGCTTCCCGGACTGGGCCAAAAAAACTTTGGACAAGCACCGCGCCGACCCCAGGCCCTATTGCTATTCTCGTGAGCAGTGGGAAGCGGCCCGGACCCATGATCCCCTATGGAACGCGGCCCAGACCGAAATGCGCGAAACAGGCCGCATGCACGGTTATATGCGCATGTACTGGGCAAAGAAGATTCTGGAATGGAGCGAGTCGCCCGAGCAGGCCATGGCCACGGCCATCCATCTCAATGACCGTTATCTGCTCGACGGCCGCGACAGCAACGGCTACACCGGCATTGCCTGGTCCTTGGGCGGCGTGCATGACCGGCCCTGGAAGGAGCGGCCCATCTTCGGCACGGTCCGCTACATGAACGAGTCGGGCTGCCGCCGCAAGTTCAATGTCCAGGCCTACATCGACCGCATGCTGACCCTCACCCAGGGCCACAAGTAACCTACGCCCCGCGTTCGGCAATGCACTCCACTTCCACGCGCGCGCCCAGAGGCAAACCCGCCACTTGGATCGCGGCCCGGGCGGGTTTGTGCCCGCCAAAAGCGCGCTCGTAAATGGCGTTGACCTTCTGGAAATCCCCCATGTCCATGAGAAACACCGTGGCTTTGACCACGTTGTCCATGGCCAGGCCCGCGGCCCCCAACACGGCTTTAAGATTGGCGAAGACCTGCTCGGCCTCGGGCTCCACACCGCCGTCCACTATCTTCATAGTCGCGGGATCCAGGCCGATCTGGCCGGACACGAACACCAGGTTTCCCGACGCCGTGGCCTGGGAATACGGGCCAACAGCCTGGGGCGCTTTCTCCGTGGAAAAATAGTCCATTTGTTCCTCCTCGTGGTCTTGTACAGCAGACAACACTTAGGGCAGCACGATGTCCTTGAGTTCGGCAAAGGAATCGATCACGTACTTGGGCGCATGGGCCAGACACCTCTCCCGGTCGCCCATGCCAAAGGACGCCCAGCAGCACTCCGCGCCCAGGTTGTGGGCAAACCCCGTGTCTTGTTCTCCGTCGCCCACCACCAGGACCTTGGCCGGTTCCACTCCGGAAAAGACCGGCAAAATGTCCTGGCTAAACAGCTCGGGGTCAGGCTTGTTGCGCCGCCCCTCCCGGTCGCCTGAAACCAGGGCAAAACGGTTTCCCAACCCGACCTTGTCCAGGGACGCTTCCAACACTTGCTGATTTTTGTTGCTGAGCACGGCCAAAGCGGGATTCCCCCCGTTACCCCTGGCCCTTTCAATGGCGTCGAGGGTTTCAAGAACTCCCGGAAACAAGGTGGTCATTTCCAAGCCTTGCCCCCAGTAGAACTCCCGGTACTGCTTGGTCCATGCCTCGGCCTGCTCCTGGGTCAGTTCGGGCCGCAAGGCGAGCATGCCAAGGGTCAGGTTCATGCCGATCACGGACCGGGCTTTTTCCGGGCTGGGAGGGGTCGCGCCGAAGTGGGCAAAGGTTTCGCGGATGCAGGCGATAATGACCTTGCCCGTGTCAGCCAAGGTGCCGTCAAAATCAATGAGGATCAGGTCATACGGGGATATGCTGTCCATGCTGTCTATTCCTTGTCTCGTGTAAAGATGTGCAGGGTACGCCTGCCCGGCGCCCATGACAAGCCGCTACGGCCCGCGCGGGAAGCGCGGCGGCCCCATATGTCTCTTGAAGGCACCCCTTGAGGCGCAACAGGAGATCGTGCTATTTTTTTCATGCTCGCCCAAGTCCATGGACTGGGCAAGCTTACTCCACTCATGACAAACCAGGTGTAAGGAGCGGATATGAGCCCCTTGTTTTCCAAGGAAAAGGACGACGCACAAGACAATGGCCGGGAATGGTTGCTGCCCGAGGACGCGCGCAAGCAGGTGGAAAAGATTTTCGCTAATTTGCCCACCCCCGTCACCCTCAGCGTGTTTACCGGTGAAAAAGGCAACGAGGTGTACAACGACTACATGGCCCGTTTTGCCGATGACGTTGGCGAGATCTGCCCGAACATTGAGGTGGAATTTTTCGGTATTGATGGTGAAGAAGCGCTCACATACGGGGTCGAGCATTCCCCCACCATGCTCGTTTCCAAGGACGACTTTGGCATCCGTTTTGTGGGAGCTCCCCTTGGCGAGGAAGGCCGGGCCTTTGTGGAATCCGTACTGCGGGTCTCCTCGCGGGAAAGCGGCCTGTCCCCAACCTCGGCGCAAATCCTTGAGGAACTAGGGGACAAGCGGCACGTACGCGTGTTCACCAGCCCGGGCTGACCCTACTGCCCGGGCCAGGTGGTCCACGCCATAAAATGCGCCATTGCCCGTCCGGACCTGGTGTCCATGGAATGCATCGACGCTACTCAGATTCCTGACCTGGCCGAGGAGTTCGGTGTGGGGCCGGTACCGCACACGGACTTCAACCAGGAGCACACCCTGCTCGGTCTGGCTCCTGAGGAGCGTTTCGCCCTGGAGCTGTTCACCCTGCAAGAGGCCGAGGGGGCCTTGCAAGGCGAGGAAGGCCATGAGCATGACCATCATCATGCCCATGACCACGC
>QZKZ01000293.1 GCA_004796465.1 Desulfovibrio sp. | reverse complement strand
GTGCGGCGGGTGCATGACCTTTTGCTCGGCCATGCAATACGGTGCTTTGGAACTTTCCGAGCGGGGCAGGCCGCGTTTCCGCGACGTGGACAATTGCGTGGAATGCGGAGTCTGCTACATGATCTGTCCGGCCACCCACATGATGGAAAACCAGGTCAAGAAGCAGGTGGAATGGACGCCGCCCATGGGCTTGATCCAGGAAGTGGCCATTGTCCGGGCCAAGGACGAGGAAATCCGCAAGCGGGCCACGGACGGCGGCGCGGTCACCGCGATTCTGACCCACCTCATGGATAAGATGGAAATCGACGGCGCGGCCGTGACCCGCCAGCTCGATCCCTTCCGCCGCCAGCCCTGGCTGGCCACCAACAGGGAGGAGATCCTCGAATCAGCAGGGTCCAACTTCGACCGCTCCCACTCCGGCTCCATCACCCTGTACACCCAGGATTACACCACCTATTCACCCTCGGTGAAGGCCCTGGGTCCCATCGCCAAAAAGGGGCTGGGCAGGGTTGCCCTGGTGGGCACGCCCTGCCAGATCATGACCGTGCGCAAGATGGAGACCCTGGGCGTGGTGCCTTCCCAATCCATTTATTGCACCCTGGGCCTGTTCTGTTCGGGCAACTACAGCTTCGGCGACCGCCGCAGGGAAAAGATAGAACGCATGGGCGACTTCAAGTGGTCAGACTTGGAAAAGATCAACATCAAGGACGACCTCATCATCCGCCTCAATAACGGCGAAGTCCTGCACATCCCCCTGGACGAGTTGGATTTCATCAAGCGCAGGGCCTGCCAATTCTGCGACGACTACGGAGCGGAGTATGCGGACATCTCCTTTGGCGGCATAGGTGCGGAAGACGGCTGGACCACGGTCATCGCCCGCACGAGCAAGGGAGTACGCATCCTGTCCGAGGCCATGAACACGGTGCTGGAAGCCTTTCCCTCGGACAAGGGCAAGTCGGCCTATGGTCAGGTGCTTGAGGCGGTGGAGCGCTTGTCCCAGGCCAAGAAGGACAATGCAACCAAGCACCGGCAAGAGCAGGAGGAACCCGAACTCGAACCGGCCTGATGCGGAATGGGACCACGGCAACAAACAGGGCGCTCCCAAGAAGGAGCGCCCTTGTTTATTACGGTGTTAGGCGGTGAGCAGGAACTGGGACAGAAGGGCCAGGTCTGCTGGGTAGTTGATGTTGAAAAAGGGCAGGGCATGGTCCTGGGCATAGGAGATGCAGCAGCGCCGCTCCGGAGGCACGGCGTTGGCCAATTTGTAGTCACCGCGCTCCAGGGCCTGCTCAAGGAGCGGCAGGGCCTCGGGCTCGTATACCGCGACCAGGGATTCCACGAATCCTGTTTCAGCTTGCTGGTACGTGGTCATGATCGCTTGGGCCGGTCTTTGTTTGCGTTGGCGCAACAAGACCGCGATTTCCTGGTCGCCCAGCAGGGGCATGTCACAGGCCAGGACCAGCAAGGGCCCGCCCAAACGTTTCAAACCTGTGATAACGCCGCCCATGGGTCCCACACCCGGCACCTCGTCCGCCATCCAGGGTAAATCAACTCCCTGTTGCCGGGGATCGCGGCCCGAGACCCAGATCTCGGAGCAGTGGCGGGCCGCCAAATTGGCCGTGCGCAACAAGAGATTGGAGCCGCCGATAGTCTCGGCCGCTTTGTCGCGTCCAAGGCGTCGGCTCTTGCCGCCCGCCAGGATAAGCGCGCGTGGAGTCATGCCCAGCCCCTCATGGGTCTCTGAAATGTGGCGCGGGACGTTTTGCCCCGCGCCATCTGAGTTGATCAGCGTACGTAAATAATGGACTGGGCCGAGAGTTTTTTCAGGATCTCGCGTCCCTGGTCCATGGCCTGTTGCTTGAGTTGATCCTTTTCTCCAAAGGAGATGGCGTCGGTCATGCACACCTCGGCGCAGACTGGTTGTTGCCCCATGAGCACGCGCTCCTGGCACAGGGTGCACTTATGGGCAAAGCCGCCCTCTTCATTGAACTGGATCACATCGTAGGGGCAGGCTTCAATGCAAGCCTTACTGCCCGTGCACTTGTCGCGGTCGATATGCACGATGCCGGTTTCCGGGTTCTTGCTGATCGCCTCGGACTTGCACGCCTTGATGCATTGGGCGTTTTTGCAGTGCTGGCAGGGCACGACCCAGCTTTCCTGGCTCAGTTTGGGGTATGAGCCTTCCATGCGGGATTCCACCCGCAGGTAATAGGGAATTTCATTGGGCATGGCCGCGGCGTGGTCCACCAGGCCATGGAAATTGCGGCAAGCCACGATGCATGTCTTGCAGCCGATGCACCGGGACAAATCGATCATCAGACTCAACTGTTTCATGACGCGCTCCTTTTGCTTGGCAACCTACTTGGTCACTTGGACTCTGGTGGAAACGTGGGATTCGCCGCCCACCATGTCCTGCCAATCCAGGGTCATGCCGGAATCCGGAATGAGGAGGTTGTCGCTGACGCCCTCACCCGTGGAGGCCACGCGGCCGATGCTGGAGCCAAAGCCGTGGTGCAGGCCCACGCAGTCCGGCCGTATGCCCTCGGTGACCTTGGCCGGGACCTGGACTTGGCCGGTGCGCGAGGACACGGTCACCTTGTCCCCGTCTTGGATGCCCAGCTTTTTCGCCGTCTTGGGGTTGATGAGCAGGGGATTCGTGTACATGCCGCTCACCGAGTCGCGCAGTTGGGGATTGTTGTGCGACCACTGGCCCGAGCCCTGGTGGAAGACCGTACGGTAGGAGATGCAGATAAAGGGGTAGTCCTCCACATCCGCGTCGTATTCCGGAGCAAGAATGGGCCTGGGCATGGCCTGGTCAATGTCCTCAAGGTCTTCCCAATACAGGTGCACCTTCTTGCTCGGCGTGCCGAATCCTCCGGCTTTTTCGTACTTGCGAAAGCCCATGGTGCCGGGGCTCCAAATGCCACCCATCTCCTTGAGCTTGTCCACGGAAAGCCCCAGCCCGGCCAGTTGGATGTCGTAGTATTCCAGGTCGTCCTTGAACTGGAAGTAGTCCGGGCACAAACGCTTGCCCATTTCAATGAACACTTCGTTGGAGTGGCGGCATTCACCCGGGGCCTCGACCACGGGCTGGCGCAGGAGCACGCCTTGACCGAAGTTGTACCACCACGGCATGTATAACAGCTCCCAGCGCTCAAAGTAGCTCTTGTCCGGCAGGACCAAGTCCGCGAAACGGGAGGTCTCGGAGAGCATGATTTCGTAGCTGACCAGCATCTCCAACTGGTATTCGCTGTCCTCGCCAGGCATACACACGGCCTTTCGCCATTCCTCCTGGCCCATTTCGGTGAGGGCCGGATTGCACTCGGCCGTGATGAGCACCTTGAGGCCACCGTTCTTGATGGCTTGGGCCTCGTACCAGGTGGGTTCCATGATGAACGAGTACTTGGCGAACTTGTCCTTGTCCGGGCCGGTGCGGTGCCAACCCAGTTCGTGCAGGTCCGGGCCGGCAGGAGTGGGTTCCACCGGGGACATGGGGGTCAGGTCGGGCAGGGGCTGGCCACCGGGATTGTCGATATTGCCGGTGATGGCCAGAAGAATGGTCCAGGCATGGCCGAAGTCCAGGGCCTGGCCGAGCATGATGCCCTTGAAGCTGTCCACGCCCACGGAAGGGGCCTTGGCGCACATCTTGGCCAGCTTTTTGATGTCGTCGGCAGGCACGTCGCAGATGGCGCTCATGGCCTTGGGCGTCTTGTCCTTGACAAAGTCCTTGAGTTTGTCGAAGTCGCCCTCGCGGATCCAGTTGGCCACGAACTCCTTGTCTTCCCAGCCCTTGTCAATGATGTAGTTGATCATGCCCAGGAACAGGGCAGTGTCGCCCGAGGGTTTGATGGGAATCCACCAGTCCGCCTTGGCCGCGTCCGGAGTGTAGATGGGGTCCAGGACCACGAGTTTGGCCCCGCGCGCCTGGGCGTCCAGGATGTCACGGGGAACTGCTGCGTCGTCGAGGCAGCCGAATGCGTGGCGGCCGGCCATGATCATCACGCCGTCCTTGGGCGTGGTGAAGAATGCCGGGGGAATGTGGTGGTTGGGCACGCCGCCCATGGCCTTGATAAAGGCCACGATCTTGGCCGAGTCGCAGTGGGGCAGGGCCGTGTTGATGAATCCGCCGTAGGCGTTGAGAAAGCGCCACTTGGGATCGGTGATGGAGTGGGGGAAGAAGCTGGCCGTGAGCTTGTGGGCCTCGCCCCGGTCCCTGAGTTCCGAGAGTTTGCCCACCAGCATGTCCAGGGCCTCGTCCCAAGAGATGGGCTCGAACTTGCCTTCCCCGCGTTTGCCGACACGTTTGAGAGGTTGGGTCAGGCGATCCTGGTTGTATTCCAGGGACAAACCGGACATGCCCTTGACGCAGACCTTGCCGTGGCCCCGGGGGTTGCCCCGGATTTCCTTGGCCTTGCCGTCCTCCACGCGCACCAGGATGGCGCATTCGGCCTTGCACTGGTAGCAAGCCGTGGGAATCCAGCCGTTATCATACATGGGTGCCTCCTTTGCACTATCTGCCGCGCCTGATGGCTTCATGGCGCGAATGTCCTATGGATTGACGCGATCTTCCCGTTTTTCCGGCGCCCCCGGGTAATCCGGGTGCTTGGCCCGGAACAGCCTTTCCACGGCCACGACCAGGACCACGAAACCGCCAAACAGGCCCCAGATCAAGGGGTGGAACGCCGAATACTCACCAGCCATGGGCCGACCTCCTATATTTTGAGCATGAAGTTTGTTTTGGACTTATAGATTTCCGCTACGCGCTTGGGGTTGGACACGAGCTGGAAGACCAAGCCCACGAACAGGATGCCGCCCACAAGGTTCCCAAGCACCGTGTAGAGCTGGTTGTGGGCCCAGCCGTACTGACCGAAGCCCCAGTGCAGGAGTATGGGCGCGTCGATGCCGGTTTGGGTGGCCAGGGCCAGCCACGTGTCTTGCTGGAACAAGGGCAGGGCCAAAAAACCGATGTTGGCGATGCAGTGTTCGGTCATCCCGGCCACGAAAGCCATGGGCCCGTACGCGGCCATGGCGATCTTGGAGATGTCCTCGTTGGCCTTGACGTAGAGGATGGCCGCTGTCTGCAGCATCCAGGTGCAGACAATGCCCATGACAAAGGTTTGGGTCGCGGTCTGGCCCAGCTTGGCCACGCCTATGGCATGGGATTTAAGGAGCCAAGGCGCGAGGTTGTATGGCCCGGACAAGCTGATCAGCCACATGAAAAACATGGAGCCCAGGAAGTTGCCTATGTAGCCCAGCACTACCCCCCAGAGGAACCAGCCCCAGCCGATGCGGCGGTGGAATATGCCCACGATCCCGATGTACATGTCCGCGGTGACCAGGGTCATGCCGCTGACCATGATGATCACCAGGGAAAACATGAATACTAGGCCCATGAGCAGGTTGGACAGGCCCGGGGCGATGTCGCCCACGCCGGCGCTGACCGAGAGCGCGAGGGTGGCGCCAAAGACCACCATGGCCCCGCCCGCGAAGCCGGTCAGCAGGTAGGCAAGGGGACGGTTGCGCACCATGTCCCATTTGTACTCGCAGATGTCCGCTACCCGGACCACCAAGTCGTCGATGCTTGCCGGCATGCAACCCTCCTTGGGGATCTAGACGATGAATGATGAGAAAAGCGCCTCTACTAAAAGTAAAGAGGGCCGGGGAGCAAAAAAGGTTCGCGCTAATTGCGTACGGGGATCAGGAAATGGAGAGGAGAAAGGAATCGAGGTCGCAACTCTTTTCAATCACAGTGGATTCCAGGGCAAGGCCCATGGTCGCCCTGATTCTGTCCCTGGTGGGAGTCAGGTCTTCGAAGCTGACCCGGTCAGGGGCCAGGACCTGGCGGGAGATGTCCTGGTCCACGCCGGTATGATGGGACAGGATGGCCGCGGCGGTCTCGGGCCTGCGGCGCACAAAACGGCCCGCTTCCCGCAGCCGCTGCAAGTAGTCATCAAGCATTCCACCGTGGTGTTTGGCAAAGGCTTCCCTGGCCACCACAATGCAGCAGATGTGGCCCGGGGCGATATCCCGGGAACGTGCCACCACGCGTCCCGTTCCCTCGGCCTCGGAACGCGTGCCCCACGGTTCGGAGCAGAAAAAGGCGTCCACTTCCCGCTGCCTCAAGGAGCGGATGATGTAGGACGGGCTGATGTATTTGGCTGTAGGGCTGGGGTCGTAGGGAACGGGGTCTTGGCCCAGCATGTGGTTCAGGAGCATGGAGTGCGTGGATATGCGGTAAGGCAAAGCCCAGGTTCCTTGCCGCCGCCAGGAGCCGCCGTTGTTGACCAAGTCCTTGGAGTTCACCGTAATGCTGCTGCCGTCATGGTGGCCGTCCAAGACGTAGCGGATCCCCAGTCCCTTGGCGCGCAGTTCCATGGCCAGGGGCGCCATGATAAAAGCCACGTCCAGCGTATCGTTGCGCAGGGCTTCGATGAGCGAAGGCCACGATAAAAAGCGGCGGGTGCGCAGTTCCTGGCCGTTGGGTGGGTTTTGGTTCTGAGCCACCATGGCCAGAAGGTGGTCCGAGATGGGCAAGCACCCCACACGGGTGACCCGGCCGGTTTCCTGTTCCCGGAGTTTGACGAGTGTGTTCCTGGCTTTGTGCAACCGCCGTTTTATCGTGCCCAAGGGCAGACCAAGCTGTTCGGCAATGGAATTATAACTGAGGCCGTGCTGATAGCGCAGCACGCAGACCTCGCGGTCCATGCCCGAAAGCATGCCCAGCAAACGGGAAACCATGGCCCTGTCCTGGAAACGGGTCATGATTTCCAGGGGGCCGGGGTGTCCGTCCGCAAGAGTATCAATATGGTCAAGGCCGCATGCGGGCCGGTGCTTGGCCGCGTCCTTGCCCAGCTTGATGCTGCAGCGGGTCACGATGCGGCTGAACCAGGAGGGGAAGGAATCAGGGTTTTTGAGGGTCGGCAGCTTGAGGTGGGCTACAAGAAAGGCTTCTTGCACAGCATCCTGGGCCAGGTGGAGGTCGCCAAGCCTGCGCATGGCGATGCCCAGGGCATGGTCCTGAAATCGGCGCACCAGCTCTTCAAAAGCCGTGCTGCTGCCTCCCATGGCCTGCTCAAGCAGGGTGCGGTAGTCGCGCATGCTCCCACCCCTTATCCGGGAATCCAAAACGCCCTTTGAGGTATGTGCTTCTGCCGATGGCGCGCGTCTTTATTATTCACCTATTATTTTTAGTACAAAAGCAATTCGTGTACGGTCAATACCTATATACTATGTCCAAAAAGGCCTAATTCCCTCCTTCAGAAGGGCTTGGAGGCTTTTCCCACCTTCCCCATAATACGGGAAACGGTGTCCGGGTTGACGCCCCCCGGTTCCGTGCTCATCTATTGCAGGTCCTTGTCTCTACCACTTACCAGGATGAGAAGATGAAAGAACACGACGCAGTGGCCCTGTTCCGGGGCAAAGGCAAGTTGAATTGCACCCAGGCCATTCTCAAGGCTTTTCAGGAGGAGTCCGGCGTGAGCGACGCCGTGATCAAGGCGGCTAAGTCCTTGGGCGGGGGCAAGGCCCCGGAAGGCTCGTGCGGAGCCTTTCATGCCGCGCGGATTCTCCTCGGCGAGCAGGCAGTGACGCCGGTTGCCGAGGCGTTCGAGGCCGAGGCCGGGTCCACCCGTTGCCGCCGCATACGGGCCATGAAGAAGTTCACCTGCCGCGACTGCGTGGCCCTGTCCGCCAAGGTCTTGGAGCAACACCTCGATGCCGTGGCCAAGGCTTCGGACTCCCAGGCCGCGTAATAGGGAATCGTCATGGCTGGAAAGGAAGCTTACTCGGGTTTCGAGCAAGGGCCCTATAGGCCCCCGAGCGAGGCATCCAGCCTGCTGCTGCGGGTCACCCGCAATTGTCCCTGGAACCACTGCACGTTTTGTCCTTTGTATAAAGGTTCCACGTTCAGCAGGCGGCCCGTGGACCATGTGCTGCAAGACATCGACAGGGTCCGCCAGTATACCGAAGCCCTCAAGCAGACCCTGGACCGGGACGGGCGGATTTCCCACAGTACCTTTATGGCCCTTCTTCAGGGCGGCGGACGGGATGAAGGAAGCGACCGCCAAGCCCTGCACGCGGCCCTGAATTTCGTCAGGGGCGGAATGCGCTCGATCTTTCTCCAGGACGCCAACAGCCTTATCCTCAAGCCCGGCGACCTCATCCGCATTCTGGAACGGCTCAAGGAGTCCTTTCCAGGGGTCGAGCGCATCACTTCCTATGCCCGGGCCAAGACCATCGCCAGGATCAGCGGCCAGGACATGGAGCGCCTGGCCCGGGCCGGATTGAATCGGGTCCACGTAGGGCTGGAATCGGGTTCGGACGCGGTGCTGGCCAGGGTTAAAAAGGGAGTGGACAAGGCCACGCAGATTGAGGCCGGTCTCAAGGTGAGGGCAGCGGGCATGGAGCTCTCTGAGTACCACATGCCGGGCCTGGGCGGAAAGGATCTGTCCCGTGAAAACGCTCTTGAAACCGCAGACGCCCTGAACCAAATCAATCCGGACTTCATCCGCTTGCGTTCCTTGGCCCTGCCCGAGGGCGCGCCCCTTACCGAGCAGCACCGCCAGGGCGAGTTCACCAAGCTGGGCGAGGTGGATACGGCCCGCGAACTCCTGTTGTTCCTGGAATCCCTGGGAGGCATCACCAGCAAGGTGCGCAGCGACCATATTCTGAACCTCTTTCCCGAGGTGGACGGCACCCTGCCCCAAGACAAGGATCTGCTCATGGCTCCGGTGCGGGAGTACCTTGGGCTTCCTGCCCAGGAGCAACTGCTTTACTCCTTGGGCAGACGCAGCCAAGCCATGTCAGGGCTGAGCGACCTGCGGGACCCGGCCAAGCGTCACGCCGCCGAACAGGTGCGTGTCGCTTTGGAAGCGAACGTGGAGAATATGGACGTCTGGGTGAACCGGATCATGCAGGGTTTTGTGTAGCCAAATCCCTCACGAGGCCCGGCAAGGAAAAAGCCGAGCGCTGCATCCCAGAGGATACAGCGCTCGAAATCGTTTCATCCCCAAGGGGATTAGCCCAAGAGCTGCATGGCCATCCTGGGCAGGGAGTTGGCCTGGGACAGCATGGCCACCGCGGATTGGGCCAGGATCTGCTGGCGCACGAACTCGGTCATCTCCAGGGACACGTCCACGTCGGAGATGCGCGACTCAGCGGCCTGGAGGTTTTCCGCCTGAATCTCCAAATTGGAGATGGTGTTTTCCAGCCGGTTTTGCAAAGCGCCCAGGTTGGCGCGGATCGTATCCTTGGAAATGATGGCGTTGTTGAGCACGTCCAAGGCTTGCTGGGCCAACTCCTGGGTGGAAATGGCGTTGTCCACGCCCAGGGCCGAGGCCGTGGCGCTGTCGATTTGGATGTAGTAGTAGTCTTCGGCCGAGTCATTGGCCGTGCCGAAGTGGACCTTGAGCTTGCCCGTGGAAGTCAGGCCCGAGCCGTCGTGGGTCGCGCCGGACAGGTTGCCGTTAAGCAGATACACGCCGTTGAAGTCCGTGGCGTTGGCGATCCGGGTGATTTCCGAGGCCATGGCCTGGTACTCGGAGTTGATGATGATGCGCTGGTCCGAGGTGTAGGTGCCGGTGGCCGCCTGCTCGGCCAGCTCCTTCATGCGGATCAGCTTTTCATCGATGACCGACAGGGCGCCGTCCGCGGTTTGGATCAGGGAGATGGCGTCATTGGCGTTGCGCACGCCTTGGTTGAGGGAAGCAATGTCGCCGCGCATGAGTTCGCGGACGGCAAGGCCTGCCGCGTCGTCGGACGCGCTGTTGATGCGCAGGCCCGATGACAACCGCTGGGTCGAGGTGGACAGCGCGCCGTAAGCCGTGCTCAAGTTGCGGGCCGCAGTTTGCGCCATAAGGTTGTTGTTGATCACCAGGGACATGGGAACCTCCTTGTTGAATGGTGACAAGTCGCAGCTTCCATTGCCGCGCACCATTCACATCGGCTGCTCCCCTGGGAGGGTAAGTTTTCAAATCCGGGATAAATATTTGAAATATATAAAATTTAGCGCTTGATAGTTTCTCTTTTCCTTTCTTAACATGGAGGAAGTCACCTTAATGGGCATAATGATGCCTGAGCTTGGCCAGACTGGTATGGCGCAGGCTGCGAATTGTCTGGGGATGGACGTCCATTTTTTCGGCCACTTCCCCGGTGCTCAGGTTGTCTTCGAAAAGCATGCGAATCACGGAACGCTGCCGGGGACTGAGCACGCCCTGGGGTAGGTCCAGCAACCGCTCGCCCATATCGGGTTCCAAGGCTGCGGGTTCGACCTCGTCCAAGGGCAAAAAGCGGACGGCTTCACGTCTCCTGAGGTAGTCCACGGCAGTGGACCGGGACACAATGGCCAGCCATGTTTTGAAAGTGCCACGCTCGGGATCATAGGTGGACAGCAGTTTTCTCTCGCCCAGAAACAGCCGGTACATGACTTCCTGGCACACGTCCTCCACATCCGCGGGCTCGTCTACGCCGTAACGGCGCAAGGTCCAGTGCACTGCCTTGCGGATCAGGGGCTGAACATGGTCGAACAGGATTCGCCAAGCCTCGGGATCGCCCATGAGGCAATCTTCCAGGCGCTGCGGAGAAAGAGGTACAGTTTCCATGGGTTATCTCCTTGATAGTTCATTGGGCCGTGTCCTGCCGGGATCCGTCCGCAAGCCGCCAAGGGGCGCAGTTGATGCGGTCGATTTTTCCCTGTAGCGAGGAACATGCATTTCCAAGGCCCGCGAATCTTCAGAGGGGCTCAAGAAATGTCAGCATTTTCAAGGAATCTTTACATTTCTTCAGGCCCGGGTGTGTTGAGAAGGCGTTGATCTTGCATTTACAGGGGCATCCTGCCGAGGTTCGGAAAGACTTGCCGCATGGACGCCCAAGGCCTGACGAGATGATGGGGACCAGAGCTTTGGTGAAGAAGGACGCGAAACCATGCCACGAATTTTGATTGTAGACGACGACCTGGAACTGGGAGAGATGCTTGTCCGCTACCTGGAAGCGGAAGGATTTTCCGCCCGGATCTGCGAAACAGTGTCCCAGGGCGAGGAAGCCGCTCTGGGCGGCGGGTATGACCTGCTCATCCTGGACCTGAACTTTCCCCGGGGCAACGGCCTGGAAGCCTTGGCCTCCATTCGTTCCACCTCCCAATTGCCCGTGATCATCCTCACGGGCAGATGCGAGCAAGTGGACCGGATTGTGGGCCTGGAAATGGGCGCGGACGACTACGTGCTCAAACCCTTTGATCCCAGGGAATTGCTGGCGCGCGTGCGGTCCGTGCTCAGACGGGTCACCACCGCAGAGGCAAGTCCGAAACGCAAGCCCGAGATCGCGGTCTTGGGCGATGTGGAGGTCGACAGGGCGGGCCGCCGGGTGACCCGGGCCGGGGAGGCCATACGCCTCACCCAAACCGAATACGCCTTGCTTGATCTGCTGGTCAGCGCCAAGGGCGATGTGGTGGAAAGGGAGGAGTTGAGCCTGGAGGCCCTTGGCCGGGAGACCACGCCCTTTGACCGCAGCTTGGACGTGCACATGAGCAACCTGCGCAAGAAGCTGGGATTTTTGGACGGACATCAAGAACCTTTGATCGGCTCGGTCCGGGGAGTCGGCTATTATATCCGCTACAAACTGGGGGATAACGGGGACTCCCCACCCAATGCTGCCAGGGAGAGCGACTCATGAAACAATGGATCTTGCGTGTAGTGATCTTCGTGCTCCTGAGCTTGGGGTTGCTGGCCGGACAGTTCATGCTGTCTGCACTGCTGAGCACTGGTAGCTTGCATCCACCCTCGGGACCGGGAGAGCAGCACGGAAATCTGGCCCAATGGGGAGAACGCTTGCTGGCTGTGGAACAAAGCGTGGACAGCCATTCGGCTCAAGAAAGGCAAGGGCTGGAACAGGAGTTGTCCGAACAGGGTGTGGAAGTGTGGGTTGTGGACAGCCTGGGGCAAGACATTTCCGGGAAGGAAGCGCCCGATTCCGTGCTGGGGTTGGCGCACACTGCCCTGGCTTCGGGGGGCCGCATCATGGTGGAGTCTGAACATGACTCTGGCCGCACATGGGCTGCCACGGAATTCACGGGAAGTGGCGGAGTCCAATATGTGGCTGTGGGGAGCTTTGCTCGGCATGACTCACCACCCCAACCACCCAGATTTCGGCACGCCAGCCTCGCCCTTTCCGTGGCCTGCGCCGCTCTGCTTCTGTATTTTCTTTTGAGAGGCAAATTCGGTCTAGCCCGGGATATGCGCAAGGCATTTCGCCGTATGGCCCAAGGCGATGTTTCCGTGCGGCTTACGCCGGAAAATACAGGGGCAAGGGATGAATACCAAACCCTGGCCAAGGAGTTCAACGCCATGGCCGACACCCTCCATGGCGCTCTATCGTCCCAGCACAGGTGCATCGCGGAAATCATCCATGATATGAATTCTCCTCTATCGCGGTTGGGGTTGGCCGTGGAGATGGTTGACGCCACGAACCAAGCCCAGGCGCGGGAACTGCTCAACCGCATTCGCCGGGACTCCCAACGTCTGTCCGAACTGTCGGACAGGCTGCTGGTGCTCTCCCGCAAGAGCGCCGGCGAAACAGGCAAGCCCGAGTGTTTTGACGTGGCGTCCCTGGCCGAGGAGTGCGTGGATTCCCTGGTTCTGGAAGCGCGCAAGACAGGGCGGGAAATCCGGGCCACCATACCGGGGCAGCCCTTGCCGCTCCTGGGTGACAAGGAACTTGTACGCCGAGCCCTGGAAAACGGATTGCGCAACAGCCTCAAGTACACGCCGCAAGGCTCGGACGTGCATCTTGTGGTGAGCGAGGAAGCCGGACCAGGCCGCTCCATGGCTGTGGTGCGCATCAGCGACCATGGGCCTGGAGTCGATCCCGAGGAGATGGACCTCATTTTCCAACCGTTTTATCGCGGGGCCAATGCGGAAGAACACCAAGGCGCGGGTCTTGGCTTGGCCATTGTTCAACGCGCGGTATTGGCCCACCAAGGCGAGGTGCATGCGGATAACGCTCCAGACCAGGGATTTGTCCTGACCATGCGTTTTGGTTTGACCCACGAAACAGGTGGCGCCCCGACGGGACCAAAAGTTCACGAGTTCGTGGCCAAAGCCGCTAAACGTACATTGCCTGGGTTGACTCGCCAAGGCTCTCGCGAAACAGAGACTCCTCCTTCCAAAAGAAGAATCTCCGCGCACAGACTTGCTTCCTGAGCGGTCGTGCCTTGTTGGCCAGTGGAGCGGGCGCGGCGAGGAGCCCGGTGCTCCACCGCGCCCGCTTACGTGGGGACAGGGGCTGGCGCCCCATGAGGCCGGGAGGCCTCGAACATTAAGAGCCGGAAAAGCCCGAATATGGTCCTGAAAATTATTCCAATTGATCGATGGCGGAACTCAGCTCTTCGGCGATGCCATCGTATTCCGTGAGCACGGCCTCCAACTCAGAATATTTGCGCACAAGTTCCTGGCGCTTGAGTTCCAAGCGCGCTTCCTCTTGGTCAATGGACTCCTCGGTGTTGTCCACGATCTCTTGGTAGTTGTCGATGATCGTGGTCAGGTAGCCGTCCTCTGAGCTGGTCATCTCCTTGAGGGAATCAATGGCCTCAAGGATTTTGCCCTGTTTGAGATACGCCGTGCCGTCATAGGTTCCGTCCGAAGCATTGTTGACCACAAGCCCCAGGCCCGATGCGTCCGTATCACCCGCGCCGGTGATGTTCAGCCCGGAAACCAAGGCTGCTTCGCCGTTGATGGTCGCCCACACCACCTCGCCGCCCTGGATTTCATACTCCACCTCGTACTCTCCGGGCTCGGTGATGCCGTCAATGGCCGAGTCAAAGGAAAAGTCCGAGGAATCGGTCTCGCCCTCGAAGTCCACGGCAAACAGCTTGGCAAAGGCGTCGGGGTCATCTTCAAGGGCCTCTTCCAGCTCCTCGGAGTCAATGACCAAGTGGCCAAAGGTGGAAGAATCTTCATCGGAATCCGTGGTGATGCCGATGGAGGCAAGGCTTAAAAAGCGGTCACCGGTTCCGGCTTCTTCATCGAACACCCTAAAACCCAAACCGCGCGTGGACATGATGGATTCCAGCTTCTGTTCCACAAAGTCCACGCCGTAGTTGGCGCTGAGTACTTCCTCGGTGTCGTCGTCTCCATCGTCCTCCAAGTCGAGGAATATCTGGCGAATGGTGTTGGTCTGCTCCACAAAGCTTTCCACGTTGGCAATGACCTCATCCGAGTTCGTTGACACAGTCACGATCTCGCCTTCGGAGTCAGTGGGCCCGTACAGGGTAAGGCTGACCCCGTCGATCACGTCGTCAATGTAGTTGGCGTCGCGTTCGATCCAGTCCGCAGCTCCAGGCGGATACCCGTCCACCTTGATTCGCGAGTTCTGGGCCGCCTGGGTGTTCACGAAGTCCGTGGGCAAGAATCCCGTGAAGCCGGTATCCTCGATGACCACCACATTGTCCTCGCCCAGGTCCATGCCTTGGATCTGCATGTGGTATTCGGATCCGTCGTTGATCAGCTTGGCGCGGACATCACCGCCGAATTCCGAGGAGTTGTTGATGATGTTGACCATGCCCTGCACCGTGGTGTTGGCCGGAATGGTCACTTCCATGCTTTCCCCGGCATAGGTCAGGCGAAATATTTCATCAGAGGTGCAAACCACGTCGTCGCTGGAAGCAAAGCCCGTGGTCGAGGTGTGCAGGTCATTGGCTGCCAATTGGTCGATGATAACGGTATGGCTGCCTTCCAGGGCGTCGCTGTCCGCGGACACGCCGAGAAGGGAACTGTCCGTGGATTGGGCGTCTTTGATCAGGAACTCGCCCAGAGTATCCATGGATTCCAGGGACAGGTAATAGTCCTTGAGCGCGGTGTTGAGTTCCTCGAGCAGGTCGACCTTTTCTTCCCACTCGGCTTTCCACTCCTCCATCTGGTTGAGCCGGTAGCTTTCCATGGTCATGTTGGCTTCGATGATGGAGTCGAAGTCCATGCCGCTGCCCAAGCCGGTGAAGGTGATGGATCCGGACCAATAATCCGTCATGCTTGTGTTCCCCGCTAAATATAGTTGAGCAGGCTCATGCCCATGATCTGGGACGAGGTCTCCAGGACTGCGGAATAGATGGTTTGCTCCCGGGCCAAATCCGTCAGGACCTGGGTCAGGTCCGCGTCCTCGATGTCGCTCAAGCGCTGGGTGGCGGCTTCCTCGGCCATGTCCACGGACTCCGAGGCCAGGGTGACCCGGTTTTCCCTCCCGCCCAATTGGGCGTGCTTGGTGGCCAAGTGGTCGTGGGAAGTGTCCAGGAGGTCGAGGCACTGGCCAATGCCCTCGATGTCGTTGATCTCCATGTAGCCGATGAGCTGGCCCACGGTTTCAAAAAGATTGTCCTCAATGTCTCCGGGCACGGGTTCGGTACCTGTGGCGGTTTCGTAGCGGCCGCCGAACACGGAGCAGCCCGCGATGTTGATGGCCACGCTGTCCCCGCCCGGGCCGATGTCCAATCGAATTTCCGGATCATCCAGGGAGATGGCGAATTGGCTTGACGCGGTAAGGGTCGAGCCCGCATTGGAAGCCAAGTTGAGGAATCCGCCGGGTATGGGCAGGGACGCATTGGAGGCGAAGTTGCCCGTGACCCAGGTCTGGCCTTGATCCAGGCTGTAGGAGTATTCAATGGTCCCGGCCAGGGTGGTGTCAGCGTCAATGCGCACCAGGGTTTTTCCGGCAAAGGAGCCTTCGGCGTCTGCCAACACGGGGTCGTGGCCCAGGTTGGTGACCAGGGCGTCGCTCACCCCGTTGCCCTGGTACATGGCCGCGGGCCGGAGCATGATCATGGTTCCGGATGCGTCGTTGGTGGGGGCGCTCACGGTTTGTCCGGCAGCCAGTTGCATGCGGCAAGAGCCCAAATCGATCTCCGTATCTCCAGCGGCCAGGGTGGCGTCGGTCCAGGTCAGGCCGCTGTCCAAGGAATAGCGGTAGTTCAGCCCGTCCACCCCAGTCACCCCGTCCGACTGGAACTCAATGAGCGGGGTTTGTTCGGCCGCGCCGGTAACAGAGAGCACCAGGCCGTCGTCCAGGGTGTCGTCCATGACCGTGGCGGCGAGCCCCATTTCGTATGCCTGGTCGTCCGTATATGTGCCCGCGAAAATGGATTGGCCCGCGTATTCCGTATTGGACTGGGCCATGAGCTGCTCGAAGAATTCCCTGGCCTCGGTGGCCACCAAGTCGCGCTGCTCGTCGGTCAGGGTGCCGGTGGCCGCCTGTTCGGCCAGCTCCCGGATGTGGGTGGTCAGGGTCTCGCATTGGCCCAGCACGTCGTCACCCAGAGACAGCCAGGACTCGGCTGTGTCGTTGTTTTCCTGGTATTGGTCGAGCCGCTCCATGTAGCTGCGGGTGTTCATGGCCAAGGCCCAACCCAGGGGATCGTCCGAAGGCCGCAATATTGTCTTTTGCGCGCTGTTCTGATTGGTGAGCCGCATGATCTCAGCCATGGAGTTGTTGCTGTTGCGGATGACCGAGTCGTAGATTTGATTCATGGAAACGCGCATGGCCTACCTCGCGGTTATTTCAAGGAGAGGATAACGTCGAACATCTCGTTGGCGGTCTGGATCAGCGTGGCTGCCGCTTCATAGGACTGCTGCCAGCGCATGAGGAGGGTCATCTCCTCATCCAGGTTCACGCCCGAGATTTCCTCGCTCCGGTCGTTGATGCTCTGGGCCAGGGTGTCGGCGTAGGAGTGCTGGCGGGCGCTTTGGTCCACATCCTGGCCCACCAGGGCGGCCAGGGAATGCAAATGCTCATCCAGGGTCTGGGAGCTGTTCGAGGTCAACCCCTCCAAGACCACATCCGTGGACTGCAAGTCGGCAAGGAGCTGGGCCACGCTGTTGTCGCTCGAGGCCACCACGCCTTGGGCGTCCACGGCCCCGGCAGCGACCAGGGAGGAATCGGCCTTGAGGCGCGAATCCACGGACAAGGATGAAGCATCGTCGCCATTGAGCAGCACGTTGGTTTCCGTGGCCGCGAGCAAGCCGGTGCTGTCTCCGGCAAAGCTGAAGGTAGTACCGCTTTGCGCGGTGAGTACCAGCACGCCGTTGGTCACCGTGGCCGTGACTTGTCCGGGAAAGGTGTCATTCACGGCCTGGGCCACGTCGTCCAGGGAATGGACCTCCGGGTCAAAGGACGCCTGGCCCGGAGTCACGCTGCTGAAATCCAGGGCAGTGACGCCCAGGGCGTCGCCTGTGGTTTCATCGTACAAAGCCAGGGACAGGTTGCCCGTGCTCAAGCGGTCGGCGAAAGTGAGGTCGGTTTGGGCCAAGGGCAGGGCCGCGTTGTTCACGCCAAGGTTGGCGGAAGCGTACGTCAGGGGCTCGGTAGAGGCTCCCTGGCTGTAAGCGTAATTGACTTGCCAGGCCAGTTCCTGGGCCAAGGCGTCCAATTCCTTGGCGTATTCCAAGACACTGTCCCGGGCCGAGGCAATACCCGCCAGTGATCCGCCACTCAAGCGGTTGTCCTCGCCTTCCAGGGGAGTAACGTTCACGCTGTCCGAAGTGGTGCGGAACCAATGCACCGTGCTTTTGGGAGTGATGATGAAAGCGTCGCCCGCCTCGGCGTCGGTGCCCGGCGTGGCCGTGGGGTCGGACGCGGTGCCGAACCAGAGGGAAACGCCTTCCACCGTGACCTTGTTTTCCACACCCGAGGCCGTGAAATCCATGGGCGCACCCGAGTCGTCCGTGACCCAGGTCTGGCCGCCGTCCAGGGAAACACGGTACGTTGCGGCGGTTGCCGAACCGTCAGCCAGGCCGGAACTGGTGAACTCGACCACCAGTTCGCCGTTGTGATCACCCTCAAAGTACACCTGCCCGTCAAAGGCCGAGTCTGGAGTGAGCACGGCTTCGGCTCCGGCCGGCTCCAAACCGAAGTACCGGCCCAAGGTTCCATCGACCAGGGTTTGTCCCTCGGCGGTGAGCACCGTGACCGAGCCGTTTTCGTTGTACTGCACCGACACATCCACAATGGAGGACAGCTCCCGGATCAATTGATCGCGCTGGTCAGCCAGGACCGGATCGTCTTCCTTGCCGATGATCTCGCCGTTCACCTCGGCAATGCCTTGAATGAGAGTGTTGGCTTCCTCCACGGCGTCGGCCATGGCGTCTTCCAGGGCCAGCAGGGATTCGTCCAGGCCCGCGTTCAGGGTCGACAGGGTGGAGGCCAGGGTCTGGGCCGAGGCCAGCAGTTCCTCGCGGGAGGCCGAGGAGTCGGGGTACTCGGTCAGGCCGTTGATGCTCGACCAGAAATCACCCAGGGCCGTGCTCAACCCGTAAGAATCGTCTTCATCGAACAGGGATTCCACGCTGTACAAACTTTCCGTGCGCGAGTTCCAGTAAGACACGTCGCTGTTGGCCGTGAGCCATTGCCGTTCCACAAAGCGGTCCATTTGCCGGGTGATCGTTTCTATGTCCGCGCCCGTGCCCAGGCTCAAGCTGGAGACATAGATGGAATCCGAGGTGACCGTATCCACGGTGCGGCGGGAATACCCGTCCGTGGACGCGTTGGCCACGTTGTCGCTGCACACGGATATGGCGCTTTGGGCGTTGCGCAGCGCTCCGGCGCCGATGTTCATGATCAGGTTGAGCATGGGGCTATCCTTGGTCCTTGCGTGTTCCCCGACCTAGCGCTTGAGGCTGATGGCTTCCTGGAGCATGGAATCGGCTGTGGTGATGACCTTGCCGTTGGCGGAATAGCCGCGCTGGATGGTGATCAAACGAACCATCTCCGTGGCCATGTCCACGTTGGATTGCTCCAGGGTGTTGGGTTGGATGTTGCCGAAGCGGGCCGTGGAGGCCATGCCGATGGTGGGCAGGCCCGAGTTGGCGCTCTGGGAATACAAGTTGCCACCTTCCAGGACCAGGCCCTGGGTGTTGTAGAAGTCGGCCAAGCCGATGATGGCCAGTGGGTCGGTCTGTCCGTTGGTGTAATTGGCCCAGATCACGCCGTCCCGGTCCACGGAGATGTCCTGCAGATAGCCCGTGGCAAAGCCGTCCTGGGCTTGGTACAGGGTGGTGAAGGCCGCCTCGAAGCTGGTGGTGGCGTCCACGTCCCGTTCGAACTCGGTGAAGGAAAAGAGGTTGGCGAAGTTGTTGCCCAGGGCAGCGGCATTGGCTGTGGGAGTGTCCCAGGTTGGCGGGGATTCGGTGTTGCGCAGGCCCAGGTCCAGGGCAATGTTCACTGCGTCCGTGTCGCCAGTGTAATCGCCTGTATCCGAGTCTGAAAAATTTGCCGTGAAGATGGGGTAGCCCTCTTCGGAAAACTCGGCCGGTGTCCAGTTGGCTGGGTCAAGGAAATCGCCCGCTGCCGTGGCGTCCAGGGTAAAGGCGGTCATGCCCACCATTTCGCCAGAGGTGTCGAAAGTCAGGGTGCCGGTCATGAGCAGGCCTGCGCCCGAGGTGGTGTTGAGATCGGTACCGCCCAGGGTCCGGCCGTCCTCGCTCGGATTGCAGGTGACCATGTATTCCCACACCGTGGACCCGCCCGCACCGCTGACCACAGTGGCGTCCTGCACCGGATCGAAATACACGGTCAGGTCGTGGGACCCGCCTGCTTCGTCGTACACGGTCAGGGTGGACTGGTAGGCGTATTCGCTGTCGTCCAGGGGTGTTTCCTCGGTGCCGTCCCAGTTCTGCATCATGGCCATGAACGGGTTAGCGGCTGAGGTTGAGT
>QZKZ01000136.1 GCA_004796465.1 Desulfovibrio sp. | reverse complement strand
GCAGTGCTCAGCATGGGTGGCTACAAACAGCTTCTGTCACAGGTCGACTACGTGGAAATCCACAACGGCGCGGCCCTGAACGCAAACCGGATCTTGGCCAACCGTCGGCTCAGGTGCCGGTTGCGCAAGACCGTGCGCCGCATCAACTGGACCCTGGATTTGCCCGTGGCCCTGCGCGGGGTCGATCTGGGTTGGTCCGTGGGGTCGGACGCCCACTTGCCCGTGGAACAGTACGTGGCCGGCCGCACCGAGCAAAGCCCGGTCCAGGGCGAGTCCATCTTTGACTTCCTGAAGCGGCGCATCAAGTTTTTCCCTTACCAGTTGCGCGACGTGCCGAGCCACATCCTGGGCAACAACTACCGCGTGGTACGCAGCCTGGGCAGCGCCTGGACCGAGTTTCTCAACAAGAAGTCGCTCAGGCTCCGCAAAGGCCTGACCGGACCCGGGAAACAGTCCTCAACTCCTTGAACGGACAGCACCTGCCAACCATGGATTATTTCAACGCCCGGGAGCGCGCCAAACAACACGCCTTTGGCGCTAAGCGGGAACAGCTTTTCGCCGGGATCATCGCCCTGTTGATCAGGGTCAAAGCCACGCCCAACCAGGTGAGCGTGCTTGGGGTCTGTTTCCTGGGTTTGGCCTGCGTCCTGCCCTCCCAGTGGCACTGGGGCGTGGCCATATGTCTGGTGCTGTATGTCCTGTGCGACGGCCTGGACGGGCCCTTGGCCAGGACACTGGGCACTGCCGGGCCCGGAGGCTCCCTGGTGGACATGGTGGCCGACCAGATGGGCGTGGTTCTGCTCCCAGCCGCGGCCATCCATCATATCCAGGCCTGGGGCCCGGCCATGGTCGTGTTTTCCTCGGCCTACCTCTGCTTTATCGCCCTGGTGGTCTACGCCAACTCGCAAGGGATCAAGCTGCGCCCGTTCGTTAGGGTCAAGTACGTGTTTTTCGGTTTGTACTGGCTGTCCCTGGCCTTGCAGCGCGACCTGGTGACCTGTTTCGCTGCTTTGTGCGGGGCGTACTATGTTCTGGAAGGGGCCGTGGCCCTAAAGCGAATGTATGGATTTCACGAGTCGCGGCGGGTCTCAGGAGCGGCGAAAGGCGAAGAGGCCCGGGAAGAGGCGGAGCAGGAACCGGAGCCTACAAATACGGAGTAAACAGCCGGAAGAAGTTGTTTCTCAAGCGGCGGGAAAAGGAATAGGCGCGGACCTCGGGAAGACGGATTTCCCGGGCCTGGGCCTTTTTTTTGTCAAAACCCTCGGTCAGCTCCCTGGCCAGGGGTTGGTCCACGCATTCCAGGTTGAGTTCGAAATTGAGGCGAAAGCTGCGCGCATCCCAGTTGGACGAGCCAATGGAGCTCCACTCCTGGTCCACGATGATCAGTTTGCCGTGGTCAAAGGGCGGGGGAGACAGGAAAAAACGCACTCCGTATTCCATGTAGGCCTGGAAGTTGGCGTGCATGGCCCAATCAAAAAAGGGCACATTGCTTTTTTCCGGCAAGAGCACCTCCACCTTGACGCCCTTGAGCGCGGCCACTTGCAAGGCGCGCTCCAAGGCCGGGTTGGGCAGGAAATAGGGGGTGCGGATGCGGATGGATTGGCGGGCGCTGGAGATCGCGCCCATGAACAGCAGGGGCAGTTTGCCCACATCCGCGTCAGGGCCGTCCGGGATGGTCCGGGCCAGGACCGTGCCGCCTTGGGGCATATCCCGGCTTCCCCATTCCGGCAGGTTGGGCGTCTCGCCTGTGGTAAAGGACCAGTCCTCCACAAACACCGTGTTCATGCGGTCGATGATCGGCCCTTTGACTTGGAAATGGATGTCCGCGATAGGGGCTTTGGGCTGTTTTCTCAGGCGGTTGCCATGTCGGATGTTCATGCCGCCCACAAAGGCCACGCCTCCGTCCACCATGAGCAGCTTGCGGTGGTTGCGGATGTTGGCGAAGCGGATGAAGCGCGAGGCCAGGGTGGGGAGAAAACGTTTGGCGCCGACGCCCCGCTTGCGGAGTTGGCGTATGGCGTTTGTCCTGTGGTAGCGCGCGCCCACGTCGTCAATGAGCACCCGCACTTCCACGCCCCGGCGTTGGGCCGCGGCCAGGGCCTCGACAAACTCCATGCCGGTCTCGTCGCCGTCAAAGATGTAGGAGCACAGGGCAATGGAGCTCTTGGCGTTGTGGATGGCCGTGAGCATGGCTGGAAAGGCCTCGTCCCCATTGACCAGAGGCTTGATGGTATTGCCCGGTGCATAGCCCGAGAGCTGCAGGCTGTGCCCCAAACGGTGCATTTGTTCCACCAGGGGGGAGTGCCCGGGACCCAGGTCCATGGCCAGGGGCGCGGTGGCTGGTTTGAAGTGACGGCGGCCGCGCAGGGTAACGGCCTTGCGCTGGATGCGATTGATGCCGAGCAGGAAATAGGCCAGGGAGCCCATGAACGGGGCGAGCAGAACCAGCCCGGCCCAACCGATGGCCGAGCGCACGTTGTGTTTGTGCATGACGATGTGGCCGATGACCAGCACGGTCAACACCAGGGACCACAGCCCCAGGAGAAACAGGATCCATTCGATCATGGGCCTTGTGTAGCAAAGCCGGGCCCGGCTGGGAAGGCGCGTGCAGGAAAGGAAACAGCAGGACCGGGATCAGGCTTCGCTGACCCTGTTCCGGCCTTGGGCTTTGGCGTTGTACAGGGCCTTGTCAGCCCGCCGGATCAAGCTTTCCAGATCAGGGACATCGGCAAGGGCCTCGGCCACGCCAATGCTTACGGTCAGAGGGCAGGGAAAGGAGTCTTGCATGGACTCGATGGTGCTTCGGATCCGTTCGGCCACGACCATGGCCTCGGTGATGTCGGCCAGGGGCAGGAGCGCGGCGAATTCCTCGCCCCCGGTGCGGGCCAGGAGGTCCGCTCCGCGCAGCTCTTGGGCCATGGTGCCGGCCAACAGCCGCAAAGCCGCGTCGCCTGCCTCGTGCCCGCACTTGTCATTGATGTCCTTGAAGTGGTCCGCGTCGATCATGAGCAGGGACAAGGGCTCGCCCGTGCGTTTGTGCTGGGCGAAATCGCGGCGGCCCATGAGCATGAAATGGCGGCGGTTGTGCAGTTGGGTCAGATAGTCCGTATGCGCCATGTGTTCGAGCTTGCCCTGGAAGTGGTTGACCAGCAGGGTGTTGATGACCAAGACCACGCAAGTCACCAGCAAGCCGATGATCAGGTTGCGGGTCAAGTTGGCCCGGATCGAAGCCAGGGCCTCGTTCTGCTCCTTTTCCACCACCAGGTGCCAGCCGAATTCGGGAATCAGGCGAGACATGAGGATGATGTGCGTGTTGCCCCGGTCGTATTCCACCAGGGTCGGCTCTTCCGAGGCAGCCAGAATGGCGTTGGCTGCGCCGGACAATCCTTCCAATTCCCGTATATTTTGTTTGGCCACCATGGCCGGGTCTGACTGGATTTGGATCACGCCTTCGGAGTCCACAAGGTAGACGTTGGTGGCGTAACGTTGCTGAAAATCCGCGAACAAACGGCCGATGGAGCCCAGGGAAAGGCCCACGCCCGTGACCCCGAGCAAGCGGCCTTGGTAGTCCGTGAGGCGGTGGTTGATGAAGATGGTCATTTGGTCCGCGGCGGCCTCGTCATTGTCAACGTCCAGGTCCATTTCCACGTTGCTGCCGATGAAATTGTAGTACCAGACGTCGTGGCGGTTGCCCGGGCTGACTATCTTGTGCAGCCCTTTGAAGTGGTAATACCGGTTGCTGCGGTGGGAGATGAGGAAGGTGGACACGAATCCATAGCGTTCCTTGATCTCCAGCAAGTACTTGGTGATCAGAGCGGTGTCCTGCTCCCCGTTGATGACCCAGTCCTTGACAAAGGTGTCGTTGGCCATGAGCGACGACACATGGGTCGGCACCAGCAATGACTTGTGGATGTCCGAGTATATGTTGTCGCTGATGGAGGGCAGGGAACTGGTGATGATGTTGTTGCGCAGTGAAGACTTGGACACCGAGTAGCTGAGGATGTTGATGACGGCGAAAGAAAGCAGAAGCAGGACAGAAAGCCCTGTAATCAGCTTGGCTTTGATACTGAAATGAAACATGCGGGTTGCTCGTGAAAACATCCCCAAGAACGGCGGGTATTATATTGTATGAAACAAAATACCATTCCAAGGCATGATGCGCAAGAGAACTAGTGCCACAATACTGGCCATGGCGGTCCTGTTGTCCCCTCTGCATGCTGGCGCGGTATATTGAGGCATCCTTGCGGGTTCTGAATATTCTTCGTATACATGGTCCACGGAAAACCAAGGGGGGGGCATGCCTTCATCCAATGGAACGCCCTTGTTGCGGGCGCTCGTCGTGAATGCCGTGCGGGAACAAGCAGAGACGGATATTGCCGCGCTCAGGGATGTGCCTTTTGAGGTTACCGCGGTGTGCGCGACCTGCGCCGAGGCCGTGGAAGCCCTGGCTGAGGGGGAGTGCGATCTCGTTGTAGTGGGCGACAGTCTCAGGGACGTGTCCATGAAGGAGTGCATTCACACCCTGAAGCAACTACCCGGGGGCAAGGAGCTCCCCGTGGTTGCCGTCACGGGCCAGGACGACCGGGACGCGGTTCTCGACGCCATTGGCGCGGGGTGCTCGGGGTACGTGCTGCGGCCTTATTCCCAGGAGACCCTGGAGGAGCATCTCAAAAAGGCCCTGAACCTCTCGGGGTTCATTGCTGCGGAACAGGAGCAGTTGGCCGACGCCCAGATGTTCCTGGACATGGGTGATTATGAAGAAGCGGTGGAAGCCTTTGAAGAGCTGGTGGCCATGCATTCCGAGGCCAAAAAGTACTATGAGATGGGCTGCCGCTACTTGCTGCGGGAAAAATATGAAAAGGCGATCCAGGCCTTTTACCGGGCGGTCAAACTCAACGATCTCTTTGCCGAAGCATATGAAGGGTTGTCCGAAGCTTTTCGCCGCAAAGGCGACTTGGAACGGCACCAGCATTACCTGAAAAAGGCGGCCAAGGTGTATGCCGAGTTCGACGAGTTGGAAAAGGTCAAGGAGCTGTTCATTGACGTGCTCAAGGTTGAACCCGAGGCGGTGAACCCTTACAACAGCTTGGGTATCCGGCTGCGCCAGCAAGGCAACTACGCCGGAGCCGTTCACGCCTATACCCAGGCCTTGGAACTCACCCCCTTTGACGAAAACATCCACTACAACCTGGCACGGGCCCATTGGCACATGGGGCAGGAAGCCAAGGCCTTGCAAGAGTTGTACGTGGCCTTGGGCACCAACGAGGATTTTCCCGAAGCCAAGCGCTTGTACCAACAAATACGCGGCGTCCCCTTCCATCGCGCCCATGCAGAGGCTGGACCCCCTGCCGGGGGGGGCAAGGCGAAAAAGGATGTGGAATAAGGTTGATGGGGTGTCACGCGAAATTAAAAAACGCCGCCCCAGCACAGGGCGGCGTTTTTATGTGAGTGGATTCAGGATGGTTACCTGGCTAGGGCGGATTGTCCCGCAGATGTGAACACGGAACCCGCATCAGGATCGTCAATGGCCAGGAAGCAGAGTTGGGCTTGGCCGGTGTTGCGCAAACTGCGCGATGACTCGGCAGGCACGTACACGGTTTGTCCGGGCTCAACGGCCATGGACTCGTTGGCCACGGTCATCACCCCAGTGCCTTCCAGGAAATAGTAAACCTGGGGCGCAGCCACATCGTGGCCGGCTACGCGGTCGCCGGGAAACAAGGTCACATGGGTCAGGCTGTAGCGCACCAGCACGTCGTCTTTGCCGGGATACACCAACCTGCGCAAGGTCATCCCCTGATCGCCGTCAGACTCGGGAATTTCCGCGACCTCCATGGTTACCAAGTCGTCTTGGCCGGGTGGCGTGACCATGGTCCGGACATATCCGCACATGATCGCGAAAACAACAACGCCAAGTATTCCCATGGCCAACATCGGCCTTTTTTGCATTGTTCCCCTCCCTGTTAGGAGCTGTCATCAGCAAGAAGCGCTGGGTTACGCCAGGCTTTGCTGGCAACAAGTAGCAACAGCTATTTTAAGCTCCACCAGGACATGATGTCAACCAGTTGTGAGCAAAAACATTGCTCATCCCCCATGTCGCGGGATGGCGAGGGGTCAAGAAACCGGGCCCCTATTCCACCTCTTTCGGGAAGCCGACCCCATGATATGGTGGATCATCGCGAGAACGAGGAGTCCCAAGGCGGCAATGTAAATAACAGCCCCGGTCACGGAGAGGTCGCCAAACCCCATGTACATGAAGGTCACGGCGACCAGCAGGCCATGGCCCAAGATGTCGGCAACGATGGTGTACCTCCTTCCGTCCAGGGTCGTGTGGGCGGAGACGAGCAAAACGCCTAAGACCAGGGGCAGCACCCAAGGCGTGCCCCACAGCAGGAAGAGTTCCTTGCCGGGCGACAGGGTTGGGCCGTACCAGATGTCAAAGAGCAGGGAATGCATGATCCTGCTCCCGGCCAAGGCGTAGATTAAGGTCAATAGGCCTGCGGTGGTCCCCAGGGCTCCGGCGCGGCGGCCTGCGGCCGCCCTGACCCGGCGGTTGATCACGCCCCAAATGATGCGGCCGATCACTACCAGGGTCAGCAGGTTGATCAGAAGAATGAGTATGACCATCTCCCGATCATCATCCATGAACCTGGCGAACATGCCCTGCCACAGCCAGAGGACCAGGACGTAGCCCCAGGCCGCCGGGACAAAACCCCACCCGTAGCCCGTGAACGCGATGATTCCGGAAAAGAAGATGGCAATCAAAGCCAATCCGAAAATAAGGAACCACTGGGAATACTCGAAATTCGTGAGGTCCACGTACTCCGGTCCGGTCTTGATAAGGGCGTAGACAAGCCATGCAAGCCCGGCAGTGGCGAACACCATGTTCACGATGGCGATGATGACGCCCAAGGCGCCGGTGCGTCTGGCCGGAGCTGAATGCGGAACATTGGCTGGCATGGCGTTCTCCCGTGGAGTATGTGGCGATTGGAATTGGTGGTGTATACGGGAAGAAGAAGGTGGGAGGCAAGGACCCGTTGACAGGACGCCAAGGTCGGGCCACAAGGAATCAAAGGAGACTGTATGTTGAGCAAGAAATTCGTGGTTGTTGTGATGCTGTTGCTGGTGGCTTCGGCTGGGGCCTATGCCGTGTATTGGTATATGGAAAACAGTGGCCCGCCAGCCGACGCCTTGCCGGATACTGCGGCGGCCGCGTTCATTGAAGCTGCGTCCGAGCAGGATGCCAAGAAAATGCGCGAACTCCTGACCCAAGACGTGAGCCAAGAAGTTGCTGATGAATTCAGCCGCCAGTTGGGCGAAGCTTTGACCCCAATAGAAGAGGCCTGCGGCGGGCTTGATCCCGTGGGGTCCATCAGCAGCGTGGTGGAGCAGGGCGAGGACACGGCGCGGGTCCACACTACCGTGACCTACGATTGTCCTGACCAGCAAAGCTTGGAGTATCTGGACGCTGAATTGGAATTGGTGCGGGAAGGCGAAATCTGGCGGGTGTTCATTGAGTAGCGACCTTGCCTGGAACCGAAAAGTCTTTCCCCGTTATTTCTTGATTCTAACCAGCGCCGGTAGGCAAGGGCAGCTCCACCGTGAACGTGGAGCCCCTGAATTCCCGTGATTCCGCCCAAATACGGCCCCCATAGCGGTCCACAATATGGCGGCATATGGCGAGTCCCATGCCCGTGCCTCCCGGGCCGTTTCCAGGCAGTGTGTCGGAACTCACCCTGTAGAATTTTTCAAAAATACGCTCCAGGTCCTTGGGGTGGATGCCTTGGCCCGTATCCCTGACATGGATGCGCAGCACGCCGTGTTCATGGGCCGCGTCGAGGGTGACGTGGCCTTGCTCCGTATACTTGGCGGCATTGCCCAGGAGGTTGGTGAGCACTTGCAGCAACCTGTCCGGGTCAATGCGTAGAGTGGGAAGCGACTCCGGGGCGTTGAGTTGGAAACTCACACCGGGTTTTTCCAAAAGCGATGCCCGCAAACTTTCCGCAGCTTGGCGAATCAGCGGCGCCGGGTCGATGTTCATGTCCAGGAATTCGGCCTTGCCCGCCTCGATGCGGGTCAGGTCGAGAAAGTCGTTGACCAGCCGGGTTAGGCGTTCTCCCTCCGCCTCAACAATGCGCAGGTTGGAGGTGATTCTCCGGGCGCGTTCCACAATCCCGAGGTCTTCTGCCAAGGGGGCGAAAAATTTATCAAAATCCCGATCGATGAGTTTCACGAACCCCAGAACGGAGGTCAGGGGCGTGCGTAGGTCGTGGGTCACGGTGGAGAGCATGGACGTCTTGAGTTCGTCCATCTCCTGCAACTGCTGGTTGGCGGCTTCCAGTTCCATGGCCTTGACGCCAAGGTCCCGTGTCCGCTCGGCAACACGGTCTTCCAACTCCCTGTTGAGTTGGGCCAAGGCCTCCTCGGCCATTCTTTTTTCCGTGACGTCCACTCCGGTTTCCCAAGCGGCCCAACCCGGGATGCTCGCCGCATAGGAGCGGCTGGTCCAAGCGATGTAGCGAATCCGCCCGTCCTTGGTGTGGACAGGAACCGTGAGATCCTCGAAATCCTTGGCTTGGTCATGGAAGCGGTTGATGACTTCCTCGCGCAACTGGGTGTCAGGATAGAGCCGTTTTCGGATAAGGGGGTTGCGGATCACTTCTTGGACCGTATATCCCAACACGCGTTCGCATTCCTTGTTCCAAAAGATATAGTTGCCTTCCACATCGTGCGCGTGGATCAGGATGGGCATGAGGTCAACGACTCGCCTCAGCCTGTCCGCGCTTTGCCTGAGGGCTTGCTCGGCCTGGACCCTTTCGGAAGTGTCCGTGATCACGCTCACGCGAACGGTTTTCCCCTGGTACTCCATGACCCTGGCACGGATTTCCAAGGGAAAGACCGCACCATCCTTGCTCTTCCCCATGATTTCGTAAGGTTCAAGGCTGCCCGCCAGGATATTCTTCTCAGCGGTTTTCATGCTCTCCGGCGTCAGCGTCAGAGGCAAGATTTGTTGCCCCAACAGCTCTTCATGAGAATACCCGAACATTTCATAGTAGCGGTCATTGGCTTCCAACAACACCCCCTTGTCATGGATAACCACACCGGCGAAGGCGGCATCGGATAGGGTACGGTAGCGTTCGTTGCTTTCGCGCAACGCTTGTTCGTGTTGCTGGGCCTGGGTGATGTCGCGGATCACCATGACCAAGGCAAAGGGCTTCCCGCTGTCGTTCATAAGTGGGGAGATTGTCACATGAGTGGGAAAAGTGTCTCCTCCTGCGCGGCGCATGGTGTAATGATTGAGCTGAAAGCAACCGGATTCGTCCAGGGCTTGGCGCATGGTCTCACGGAACTCTGAGGCGTCTGTGGAGGATGAGTGCAGGATGTCCGAAGAGCTCTGTTGCATCTCTTGCAGGGAAAGGCCAAAGATATCGTTTGCCGCTGGATTGGCGTCCTGAATCATGAAGGTCTGGGCATCCACCAGAATCACGGCTTCTTGGAGCGAGTCCACGGTTTTCTCAAGCAACTGCCTGGACTGGTCAGCCGAGGCCACCGCCATCTTCAGGTCCGTCACGTCCACCACGGACAATATCCGTTCCCGGGTGCCGGGGATCACTTCTATATTGACGTGGGCGTGGTGTTCTCCGCCTTTTTGATCCAGGAACAGGAATTCGTATTCCTTGGGGGGCTTGTCCGGGCCTGGGGAGAGACGTTTGACATGGTATTCCTTGAGGCGGGCCAGGTCCTGTGGCGCCACAAAGTCCGACCAGTGCATGCGGCCTTCTATCTCGCTCCTGGAGCATTGGGCCAACTCTTCGAATTTGCTGTTGCAACTGAGGATCATCCCGTCGTCGGCAAAGGTGCACATGGCTGTGCCCGTGCTTTCAAACAAACTGCGAAAGTGCAGCATGCTTTCATTCAGGCTCTGCTCGGCCCGGCGTCTGTGGGTCACGTCGCGAATAATTGTTTGGACGAGTTGTTTTCCCTCCAACATAACCAGGATCGAAGCGACTTCACCCGTGAATTCGGAGCCGTCCTTGCGCACGAATTGTGTTTCAAACCGGACGGGCGTGTTTTGGCTCAGCGAGGAGCACAGGTCCTTGATTTGGCCATGCACATCCGGGGGGTGCAAATCCAAGATGCTTCGCGCGGTTAAAGCGTCCAGGCTGCAACCAAACAAGGCCAAGGCGGCTTGGTTGGCGTTGTGGATTGGCCCATGAAGGTCGTGGATCACCACGCCGTCACCAAGGGAACTGAACAAGGTGCGGAATTTTTCCTCGCTTTCCGCCAGGGCTTGTTCCGCCAGAAAGCGTTCAGTCATGTCCACACCAATCTCCCAACTTGACCAGTCCTTGACCGGGCACTCTCCAGGCGCCGGCGACCAGGCAATGGTCTTGCGAGAGCCGTCTTTGGCAGTCATGGACACAATTCTGACTTGCGATTCGCCTCCATCTCGCTTTCTTTGTTCGTTGCGGTCGCGCAAGTCTTGGCTGCGGGCATACAGAAGGTCGTCCGCATCACGAGCGTTGAGAATGGTGTCGCTGTCGTATCCCAGGAGGCGCTCGCACTCCTTGTTCCAAAAAACAATGGCGTTGTTTTTGCCATGGGCGTGGACGGGAAAGGGAAGGAAGTCCAGCAGGTCCTTGAGGGACGGCTTTTCGAGTTGGGCTTCCAATTCGGCTATACGAGACTTGGCCTCGTCCAGCTCTTTACGGAGTTGGCCGGGTTCCAGGGAGTCGATATGTTTGGGAAGCTCCGCCATGAGAAGCTCCGATTTTCAGTTCCGTCCAACCCAATTGGGTGGTACGACCCGGCAAGGCAACGCGCCGGGATATAAGGATAAACAAGGTCGGGCAGCCCACAAGTATTGGAGGGAACATACCAGATTTCCTGAAAAAAGGAACCAAGAGTCCAAGCCCCTTCCCGGAAAGAGTGCCAGGAGTTTCATATGGGCTGCTTGCTTGGGATTACTGGCTGGTTACCGTGAACAGGGCAAAGGCAGCTGAAGTTTCCTGCCCGGTATGAAAAAAACAGCATGGGATAAAGAAGGTGCGGTTCGCGAGCAGGAAGGCCAAGGAGTCCGCAGGGGCGGGAAAGGGCGCCACAACCGTGTTGTCAGGAAGCTCTGCCCGCAACAAAGCGACCACATCCCGGCACTGTGTCATGGGGCGCAGGCAATTGGGAGAATCAGGGTTGCCCGAGCATATTCGGGCGTTGGCCCGCGAGCGCAGTCCAGCCTCTAGGGCCAGGGAGCGCATTTCCGTGAGGATCGGATCATGCGGAGGAAAGCGCAGGGTGGAGTGGATCACCTGTCCTGTGGCAGGCAAGGCGAGGCAGACTAAAACAAAGAGCGTGGGGCGAGACAGAAGCCGCAAAAATGAGAACACGGGTGACCGGGGATATATGGCGGCGCGGAGATTGATCACGAGGTACAGGAGCAGCAACGTAGCGAAGACGTGCATCAGGCAAGGGGCGAGCAGGTTGTTCCGGGCCAGGGCTTGCAAGGTCTCCGGATGGGCAAAGCCTTGAATGAGCCAGACATGGGAAGGGCCGGCAGCGGCAAGGGCAAGTCCCAGCAGGGCCGGCAGCCATCCCTTGCGCAGGGTACGTACCGCGTAAAACCAGCCCGTGCCGGTCAGGGTCCAGCCCACGGCTGCCATTACCCAGGACAGGCTGGAAAAGGACAGCGATGGAGTGTCCTTCAGAAGCAGATACCCATGCCAGGCCAGGCCGAGCACACAGAGGAGCATGCCCAACAAGGCCCCCAGCCGGACGCGCAACACCAATCCAGGGGCAAGGTCAGGGGGCTGGTTCATGGACGCTTCCCCATGCCGGGGCCGATCCTGGTCAAAGCAGCAATGGGCGCGGGCTACCGGGTGTCCAGGAACAGGGTGAACGACTTGGCGTAGAGATCGGGCAGGGTGTCGAGCAGGTCCACCTCGCCCAGGACGTACTCACTGACGTAAACAGCGGTGTAGCTCTCTCCCAGTTCCGGGGCGAAGTCCGGAGAGGCAGTGAGCGTGAACCGCAAATGGCCGGTAAGGGTTTCCCCGTCCTTTTCAGCCTCAATGCCCAGCTTCCACCCCAATTCAGTGTCTTGCCAGCCCGTGAGGTCCAACTCCAGTTCTTTGTCAGCAAGCTTCTGAAACGCGGCCAAAAACTGCTCAAAGGTGAAGTCCCTGGTCAATTCCAGATACTTCTCTCCGGAAATGCGTCTGCGGCTCATGATGTCGTCGCGCATGGCGTTGAAACGCTCCAGAGAATCTTCTTGATAGATGAAGATGTAGTCCAATGAGTCTTGGGGGGCGGAGTCCCGAGGCGAGTCACAAAAGGCCAGGGTCAGGAGAAAAAGAAACAACAGGCCGAGAAACACGAATATTTTGGCATGCATGGCAAGCTCCGATAGGAATCCGGTTCAGGGTGCGGCAAGAGGAAGCGGGGTGTCGGCTAAGGAATGTTCAGGGGGCGAATCACGCGGAAAATAGTACGTTCGTCCCGGTCGAACAACCTCAGACCGACAGCATGCACATCTTCCCATGTCAGGTCCGGAGGCAGTGTACCTGTTGTAGTCACTTTTTTAAAGTTCCGAATCTCGAATCGCAAGTCACCGGGCTCGGTAGGCATGACCACTTCTTGGCCGCGCCTGAGGATCAACAGGACTTCGCCGTTTCCTCTCTGGGTCGTGCCGCTGATGTTGCTGAGGTCGTAGGCAACTGCAAGCCGGGTGTCGCCTTGGCGGGAAAAGGAAAGCTCGGTCACGGTGACAATGCCCAGATCCACTTGGCGAAACAAGGCAAAGAGGTCAATAGGCGGGGGGGGAGGGTCGGCAGGGTCCTCGGCCAAGGTGGAGTTGTCTTGGCCGGCTGGGGGGGGGGGCTCGGCAGTTTCTTGTTCAGATGTCTCGGTTTCTGATGGAGCGGCTTCAAGAGGTTCATCGTCCGTGGCCGGGGTGTTGCCATTGGCCTCCCAATTGCCGGACGCCTCCAATGCGTCCACGTGCTCCTGGACCTGGGCGGTTTCCTCTTGGATGGCGACCATGGCTTGGTCAAGGGAAGCGATCTCTTGGCGGATTTCCGCGTTGTCCCCAAGCCAGCGGATACCGAAGAAACCTGAAACCAGTCCGGTGATGAGCAACAGGATGGTCAGGGTGAACAACACGAGGAAAGTGCGCATGCGGAAGCGGCGCAGCTTGTGTTGATCGCGGATGAATAAAATCCACATGGCTCCAATAGCCATGAAGCAAACCTCGTGTGGCTTTTGGGGGATTTCCCCGCACCGGTGAAACCGGCCCGGGAAGACGACGTGAGCCAGCACCCCCCGATTTGCCGGACAAACTGTATTGCGTTGGTTTTCTAAAAAAACTCTATATACTAATAATATTGCTTATTACAAGCTTTTTTTCCTGGGCCTTTGTGTGGCGGCACATAACAAGCGCACAAGTTGCTAGGCCGCTCCGTAAGCCGCGCCATTGCTTGTTGCAACCATGGGCCGTTGACCATGCCCCGTCAGGGAGAAGCTCGTCCAATATGCAGGAAGGTACGCTTTAGAACCGGAGCGACCGGCTTAGCCTTTCCCCCGAAAGGCCAACTCGGTCATAACTAGGAAAACAACCCCCCGAACTTCAACCCTGTTCCCCGAATACCGCTCAAGACGCGAACCTTGCCGGAGATGTGTAGGTTGGCGCGCACCATACGGAAGAAAGTCAGGTCTGTATAGTCCTGATCACCACGAAATCGTGATGAGAAAATGCACTGAGTGTCCGTAAGGAGTCAACTTCGGTCGCGGTAGGGTTTAAAACCGCGATACAGCTCCAGCCGAGCCCTGGCCTCGGGAAGCCAGCCTGCTCCGGATTGTTGCAAGAGGCGGACGGCTTCTTCCTGCACGGCCACGGCTTGGTCAAAACGTTTGGCTTCGGCATAGGCCGCAGCCAAGGTGTCGAGATAGCGGGGTTCTCCCCGGCCCACCAAGGCGATGACGCTCTCGGCCGCTTCAACCGCGCGTTCCCCGTCAAGGCAACGGCCATCCGTGCATGTGGCGGAAAGCCAAGCCAAGCGGTTGAGAGCCTCCACATGGTCCGGGGCTAGGGCCACGGTGGAGCTGTAGTCGGCCACGGCTTGTTCGTACTGCCCCAGGGACCGGTACGCGTCGGCACGGCGGCGAAAGGCCTCCGCCATTTGGGTGTCAAAGGTCAGGGTCGTGGTGTAGGCGTCAGCAGCTTCTTGGTAGCGGTTGAGGCCCATGAGGGCCTGGCCTCGGCCAAAGTTGGCCAGGGCCTGTTCAGCAAAGGAGAGGTTCATGGCCAGGGCGTTTTCATAGGCGGCCAAAGCCCCGGTATGGTCGCCTTGGTCCAGGGACGAGTCTGCTTGGGCCAAATAGGAACTGCCGGTCATGCCGTATTCATGCCCCGGAGCGGTTGAGGGCGGGCTGGACGGGATGCCCGGTGAAGAGCCCGGCCCGCTTGGGTACGGTGCAGGGCCGGTGGAGACAAGGTGCGAAGTGTTTTTGGTGGCGGCCAATATTCTCCCGGCTCTGCCTTGGGGGCTTGAGGAGCTTGCCAAGAGGGGGGAGGTGTCCTTGGTGGCGAACAGGGTTCTCCCGCCCGAAGGGTACTGGGGTGAAGGGGAGCCCCATAAATTCGAGGTGTCCTTGGTGGCGAACAGGGTCCGTCCGGAACTGTAGGACGTGCCCGAGGGACTTGCAGGGTAGCCGGGCGACAGGTTTGCGGTGCTTTTGGTGGCGTACAAGGAGCGGCCGCTGGGCAAGCTGGCAGAGCTGTATTGGTTGGCCGTGTGTTGGGGCTGGTTGCAGCCTATGCTGCCC
The DNA here is from genome assembly GCA_004796465.1 of Desulfovibrio sp. Lineage (GTDB taxonomy): Bacteria > Desulfobacterota > Desulfovibrionia > Desulfovibrionales > Desulfovibrionaceae > MADRE1. The sequence continues at coordinate 407 of QZKZ01000136.1, read as the reverse complement.
AGAAACACTGCTGCCATGAGCAGGGTGATGCCGATGGTGCATACCGGAGAACAACCGTGAACGGCTAGTTTGGTGGCGCGCATCCCGACTCCTGCAAGGCTTGAAGGTCAAAACCAAGGGACATGGGAATGATATACCACAAGGAAACACGCGACAAGTGATGCCCAGGGCTAGGGCCCGGCGCGAACGCGGGGCGGACAAGCATGGTGTCCGCCCCGCGTTGGTTTTATAAGGAATGTCTTGGGCTGGGTTACCAGGGTAGGTGCGAGGTGCCCTTGGTGACGCGTATGGTGCGGCCCGTGGAGCTGGGCGGAGCCGTGTACCCCGGGGACGTGTATCCAGGAGGCGAAGAGTACCCGGGAGGAGAAGTGTACCCTGTGGGCAAGTTACGCGTATCCACGGTGGCG
>QZKZ01000193.1 GCA_004796465.1 Desulfovibrio sp. | reverse complement strand
CCAATTCATCCTCGGCTTGCTTGCGCTGGGTCACGTCCCTGGAGACACCCTGCACTCCAGCAAAGCCACCGTCCCGATCCGTCAAGGGCCGGAGCAGGGACTCCAGCCAGACCACGTTTCCGTCCTTGTGCGTGATCTCCAGTTCGTAACGCTTCTCCCCGAAATCCTGCTCCAATTCGCGTGAGCTGAGGACTTCCGTCACCATGTCCTGCGAGGACGGAGACATACTCGCTACCCACCCTCCTTTCAGGAATTCCTCGGGAGTCATTCCGGTAAGAGGGGTGATCGAAGGGCTGACGTAGGTGGGCGCGTACTTGTCGTCCAGGGTCCACACTACATCGGCCATGGAGTCGGCCAGCAAACGGTACTTTTCCTCGCTCAGCCGAATCCTTTCCTGGGCGTGGTATTGCTCGGTGATATCACGAACCGACACCACCGCGCCCAGCACCTCGCCGTGCTCCCCATAGGGATAGTAGGACACGTCCATATACCGTTTGCCCAGGCCGGGCAGATCCATCCACGTGGTGTACTGAACGTCCTTGCCCTGGAAACACTCATCAAGCGGGGCCTTGACCACGTCCTTGAACACATCCTCTCCCAGGACCTCGGCCATGGTCTTGCCTACTACCTCGTTGGTGTCGACATAGCCGTAATTGAGATACGTGCCGCTAACCGCGCGGTAGACATAGTCCCTGTCCACAAAGGATTGATAGTCCTTGGACTGGGCAATGACCTTCTCGAAGACGGCCATGGATTCCTGGAGTTGCTCCCTCTGCCTGCGCTCGCCGTTAAGCTCCAGGGCAACGGCCTCAAGCTCTTCGGTGCGCTTGAGCGCCCTGTCTTCCATGTCCATGCGCGATTGCTGCAAGAGCCCGCGGAGCCGCTTGAGTTCAGTCACGTCCATGAGCACGCCGAAAGTGGACACGGGCGCGCCGTCCCGGTCGTATTCGACCTCGGAGTCAATTAGGCCGTGGCGCATCTCAGCGTCCTTGCGGAAAAAGCGGAGTTCCAAGCGGGTAATATGCTTGCCCTCCTTGAGCATGGCCAATGCCTCATGGACCCTGGGCAGATCCGCCGGGTGAATATGGCGCTCAAGAAAGGCCATGAACGTGGGCAGCTTTTCCTTGGGGGAATAGCCGTGCATGGCCAGCATATTGGCGCTGAAGGAATAGGAACTGTCCACAAGGCTGAGGGACCATGTCCCCATATGGGGGATATAGGGCGCTACATGGTCGCGCTCACTTGTGGCGGCGTCTCCGCCGTTTCCAGGCAGGCCGGCCGGCCCCATCTCCGCGAACAGAAACAGGTTGGCGGGCTCGGTTTCCAGAGCCCGGGCCAAGGCGACAATGGTGTGGAAGGACGGGGCTCCCCCACCCCGCTCGATCTTGCTGACATGCTCCAGGGAGATATCAGCCCTTTCAGCCAGCTCGGCCTGGGTCAACCCCGCCATGCGGCGCAAGGCCTTGAGCCGCATCCGAAACTGCGTAAGCGAATGTGTGTCCTGACGTATTTTTTTCATGATGCGTACAACCTAAGAACCCGCCCCCACTTATTGCGGGCAGCTACCATAACCCTAACCACGGGTATACGTCCTTTGAGTACGGGTTACGTATCACAGGGGGGGGCACACGTCGAGGTGCCTGTACAATAAAACGCTTCCCGAATGAAAAACAGGGAAAAGGCAATCCCCTGAACAGCAACCGCCATCCAAGGCCGAATACGTCCCCCCCGGCCCTAGGTGATGGAAAAGTGCACGACTTGGGCGTCGCTCTTGTCGAATCCCCGGCCCAAACTCATGACGCCGTGGTCAGTGAGCACGATGGAATCCTTATGCAAAAACACGTTCTTGCGTTCGCCCATATTTATATGAATGCCGTTGACGCTGTGGTCAGTGAGCACGAACTTGCCTTCGTTGAGTTCCAGGGAGGCGTGGCGCTTGGAAACAAAGGGCCGCACCACCTGGAGGTCGTTCTGTTCGCCCCGGCCCATGTAGGCCATGGGCTTTTTGGCGTTGAGTTCCACGGTCTTGCCCTTGAAGGTCAGCTTGAGCGTGCCGCCCGGAACATTGCTGATATTGAAGGTATCCGTGGCGATGAGCGTCATGTCCATGGGGTCGTCGCGCCACACGATCTCGAAGAACTCCATGGTGGAGCGCTTGCCCTTGACCTTGATCAGGCCGATGGAGCGGTTCTTGAGGCCCAGGTCCTCGGACATGAGCCCGATAGTCGCGCCCGTGGTGATGATCTGCTCGGCCCCGGCCAAGTCCACGGCGCGGGAAGCCACGTTCACCGCGTCGCCGAACAGGTCGTTGCCCTGGAAGATCACCTCGCCCACATGCACGCCGATGCGCACCGAGATGTTCATGGCCGAAAGCTTGGGATGGCCCCTGACCGCCTCTTGCATGGCGCAGGCAGCCACAACGGCCCGGTCCGGGTCCACGAACGAGCACATGATCTCGTCGCCGATGGTCTTGATCACGGCCCCATAGTGGCGGTCCACCTGCTTCTTGAGCAGGCCCAAAGTGCCGGACACTATCTTCAGGGCCTGGGCGTTGCCGTACTTCTCATAGAGCTTGGTGCTCTGGCTGATGTCGGCGAACAATATGGCAAGAAAGGAATCGAGATGGCTGCTCATGATATCATCCATTGCACACGGCAATGCAGGGACTAGTAGCATAGACCCCATGGGAATACCACAGAAAACCCAGGACGCTCTTCGGGCCGGAGTATTCCCTTACGCACTGGGTCCGTATTCGGCCGGGGTGGTGAATAGACTTCCAGCCCGCCGCTGGTAACGATACTTTCTGGCACATATCCTGCTCACTTGTCCGTAACCCGGAATCTTTTTCCGGCTGCCAGGGTTTCAGGCAAGGAGAGAGCCATGTCCTTTTCCTCGTTTTACATCGGCGCCACGGGTATGAAGACCCATGCCGCGGGCCTGCAAGTGGTGGGCAACAATTTGGCCAACGTGAATACCGTGGGCTATAAGGAAAGCGCCTACCGCTTTGAAAACCTCATGGCCAAGGACTCTTCCCACGGCTCCACCCTCAAGCGCAGCGGTTCCTCGGGCCAAGGCGTGGGCCTGCAAACCGTGGCCACGGATTTTTCCCAGGGCAGCCTGCTCTCCACCAACACAGTCACGGACGTGTCCATCTCGGGCAAGGGATTCTACGGGGTATCCGACCTAGGTGACATTTTCTACACCCGCGCAGGGAATTTCCGCTTCAACACCCAGGGCCAACTCGTGGACCCCCACGGCTACGTGGTCCAAGGCACGGCAGGCGACATCCAACTGGCCATGGTCAACGGCGAGCCCGCGCCCATGGACCCCCAGGCCACTTCCCAAGCCGAGATAATGACCAATCTTTCGGGCGGGGACAACTCGGGTTCCGGCTCCACAGACCCCTTTTTCGGTTTGTTCGCCAACTGGGACGGGTCATCCACCGCGAATCCGGGCCTGGCCACGGGCACCTACGCCTATGCCGACTCCATCCGCGTGTATGATGACGCGGGCACGGGCCACGACTTGACGGTCCACTACGACCTGGTCAACTCCAGCTCTCTTTCCGGCGCGGGCTCCACCCAATATTGGGAATATCTTGTTTCCATCGACCCCAGCGAGGACGGACGCGCCGGTTTGGCAGGGACGTCCAACGCGGGCCTGCTCATGACCGGCACCATGGCCTTCAATACCGCAGGTGCGCTCCAAACCATGTCCGCGTTTTCCTACTCCGGCACAGGTTCGGCAGCGTCCCTGTCCAACTGGACCCCGGCCACGCCGGTGAACGGCTCCTTCCAGGTCTCGCCCACCTATGTGAGCAGCGCGGCCACGCCCATCTCCCTCAACTTCGGGCTCACGCTCACCGGAGCGGCAGGGGCCGCGCCCACCAGCGCGGCAACCGTGGGTGCCGACCCGGACAACCTGCCGGACTACTCGGGCTCGCCCACCTCGGTTTCCACCACAGCCTACCAGGGCAGTTCTTCTACCCTGCGCCTGGACCAAGACGGCTATCCCGAGGGATATTTGCAGAACATTTCCATCACCACGGACGGCGTGATCGTGGGCCGATATTCCAACAGCCAGTCCCAGGACCTGGCCCAGTTCCAGCTCTATCGTTTTCCCAGCGAATACAACCTGCACCGGGAAGGCTCCAACTTGTTCTCGGAAAGCCTGACCTCGGGCACGGCCATCACCGGCACGCCCGGTGACGCAGGCTTCGGTGAAATCCAGGCCAATACGTTGGAGAACTCCAATGTGGACATGGCCCGGGAATTCGTGATCATGATCTCCACCCAGCGCGGCTTCCAGGCCAACAGCAAAATCATCACCACCACGGACCAGATGCTGCAGAACGCGGTGCAACTCAAGCGGTAATTTCCCTTTCGTGATGACGGCGAGTCAGCCGTTCACCTCCCTTGTTCCGCCACGGATTGCAGTGCCGAAAGGTCGAGGACCCCGATCTCACGGCCCTTGACCACGATCAGTCCCTGGCCTTCCAAACGTTTGAGGGACCGGGACAGGGTTTCCTGGATGGTGCCCAGGAACGAGGCCAACTGGCCCTTGCTCATGGGCAGGGTCAGGGGGTTGCTTCCCTGCTCCTCCAGTTCCTTGAGCAGATACGCGGCCAACCGGGCTGGGACCTCCTTGAGGCTCAGTTCCGCCACCTGGTGCACAAAACGGCGCAAGCGCAGGGAGAGCCGGGCCAACATCTGCAAGGTGATTTCCGGGTCCTGCCGGGCCAAATCCAGGAAATCCCGCCGGGACATGAACAGGACCTGGCTGGGAACCATGGCCTGGGCGTCGGCGGGAAAGGCGTCGCCCTGGAACACGGCCACCTCGCCAAAAGGCTCGCCCGGCTCGATGAAATGCAGGACCTGCTCCTTGCCGCCGGGCGACCCCCGGTAGATGCGCACCAACCCCGAGACCACGGCGTACAGCCCATTGCCCGGATCACCGGCGCGGAACACGTGTTCGCCCTTGTTCACCGAGCTGATGCGGCAACGCTCGGCCAGGACAACCAAACGTTCGGGGCTCAGCCCTTCGAACAGGCTGAGCTCGCCCAGGATTTCCGGAGTTGCGTCCATGCGGCCTCGCTTGGATTGGGGTGAACTTCCGCAAACTTGACCTAGGTCATAGCTTTTTCAGGGGGAACAGGCCAGAGTGGGGCCATGCGCAACCTCATGCAAATCCGCCTGGTTCCCGTGCTGGCCCTGCTGCTCTGCGGCGCGCATTTCCTTCGCCTGGGGGAATGGGGCCACACCGCTGCCTTGGCCGTGTTGGCCGTATTGGCCTGGACCCGCTGGAACTGGACGCGTTACGTGCTGTTCGGGGTTCTGGCCTGGGCGGCCCTGGTTTGGGCGGATACAACCGGAGAACTCTTGGCCTTCCGCTTGTCCACCAGCATGGACTGGACGCGGCTGTCCCTGATCATGGCCGGTTTGGTTCTGTTGACCATGGCCGGAGCTTGGTTCGTGCTGAGCCAGGGGCATCGCGTGTTCACCCGCTGCAGGGAAAGCGACCTGCCCCGGGCCTTGGCCTTTTTCCTCACCGCTGGACTGTTGCTCGCGGCCCGGGCCAAGGTGTCCTTTCCCATCCTGCTCGCGGACCGCTTTTTTCCCGGCTCCGGCGGCCTGGAAGTCCTGGGGCTGGGCTTATACGCGTCTTGGCTCACACGGGTCTGGCTGGAGGCCCGGCGCACGGCCAAACTGCGGCTGCGAATCTGGACGCTGTTTTCCATTGTTTTCTTCTCCCAACTCGTTCTGGGCTTGGCTGGAATCGGGCAACTGCTCATGACGGGCAAGCTGCACCTGCCCGTGCCCGCGCTGATCCTGGCCGGGCCGCTGTATCGCGGCCACGGCCTGTTCATGCTGATCCTGTTCGCGACCACCATCGCTTTGGTGGGCCCGGCCTGGTGCAGCCACCTCTGCTACATCGGCGCATGGGACGGTGTTGCCGCCGCCAGGACCAAACCGCGCGGCAAACAGCTTACCCGCTTCTGGTTGTGGGGCGTACGCTCCGCGCTCCTGGCCGCTGTCTTGGCT
>QZKZ01000075.1 GCA_004796465.1 Desulfovibrio sp. | reverse complement strand
GGGCCAAGGCCTGGGGTTACGACGGAGTGCAACTGCACGCGGCCCATGGGTATTTGCTCAACCAATTTCTCTCGCCGCTGCCTTGGCAAAGGCTGAGATGAGTTCGCTGATCCGCTCCTTGCTCAATTCCTGGGGCAGTTCGGGATACTGTTCCAGTTCCAAGGCCGAGGGCGCAACAGGACGCTGGCCCGCTTTGTCCGAGTCCGTCTGCCCGCCCGCATGAACCAATTGGACCACGACTAGCCCGCCGGCCTCGTGCACGGCCTGGGTGAGGCGAATATGGTCCTTGGCAAGGGCGTCGTCGTGCATGCCCATTTTGCCGGGCATTTGCTTGCCCTCGGGACTGACATAGGCGTAGCCGGACACGATCAGGCCGACCCCCCCCCGGGCTAGTTCGGTGTAGTAGTCCACGAGCTTTTTCGTGGGCCTGCCGTCCGCCGAACACATGCCTTCCCAGGTGGCGGAACGGACCAGCCGGTTGGCCGGTTGCAACGCGCCCAGGCCGACTTGTTCAAATACCTTGGCCATGCCTCCTCCTTTCTCTCCGTAAAGAAACCGTCCCGGCCGCTACAAGGCGGCTGGGCATCAAGCAACACTCTTCCGGCGTCTGGGCCGGGTTATTCGGCGTATCTGCGGGCAATGGCCTTGAGCACCCTGAATGAACGGAAAAAGGCCATGGCCACGGCGGGATCAAAGTGGCGGCCAGACTCTTGCTTGACGCGCTTGAGGGCCTGCTTGTCGCTGAGACCCAGGCCATGGGGCGCGGGCCGGGTCATGTCCTCAAAGGCCAAGGCCAGGGCCGCGATGCGGGCGGGCAAGGGGATTTCCTCGCCCTTGAGAGGCTGGACCGCCTCCAGGTCCTGCAAGCCAATGGTATCCTTGCTCAAATCCACCAGGCCCGGGAATCCGGTTCCGTCCCAGCGCTCGTGGTGATGCAGGGCGATGTCCCGGCACAGCAGGTCCAGGGACGTGGAAGACCCGGCAAAGAGTTTGGCGCCCTGTACGGTGTGCAGGGGGTATTCCCTGCTCGGGCCGTTGGTCCTGTCCTTGCGCTTGGCCATGGAGTCGGACAAGGCCAGTTTGCCCAGGTCGTGCAGCATGGCCGCGATGCGCAGCCGGTCCATGAACCGGCGGGCCGCAGCCGGGTCCATGGCCCTGTTCGCGGCCCAGCAGCGGAAAATCTCCGCGCAATACGCCCCAACCCGCTGGGCATGGGCCTCGGTCTCCTTGGGATGGCGCATGGCCACCAAGCGTACCATGCGCAGCACGGACTCCCGGTTGGCCTGGCCCCGCTCGATTATGGACGCTGCATTGTGGGCCAGCAGTGGAATAAAGGTCTGGCTTTCACGGGAAAAGGCTTGCACCTGGTCATTCTCGCTACGGGCGTTGATGATCTGCATCACGCCCACAAGCCGGTCCTCATAGCTTCTCAAGGGGATGGCCAGGATCGATGTGGTGCGGTAGCCCGTACGTTTGTCAAACGCCGCGTTAAAGGAATAGGGCAGGTTGCGCGGCAAGCGGTAGGCGTCGTCAATGACCACGGTCTTGCCGGTCTTGGCCGCGAATCCCACGATGGACATCTCGCTCACGGGCACGGTGAAGGTGGTGAACATGGCGGCGTTGGCCATGTTCTTGCGGAACAGGCTGTCGTTGTGCACGTGGCTGAAGCGCAGGGTGTCGGGATTGTCGAGAAGGAAAATGGACCCTGCGTCGGCATTGGCCAATTTCCGGGCCGCATGCAGCAATTCGTCGAGGATCGCGTCCAGGTCGTTGAGCCCGTGCAGGTCTTCCAAGGTGCGCAGCAGGGAACGCACCCTGCCGTGGCTGCGCGCCCTCTCCAAAGGCGCGGCCACGCGCGCCTCGAGCAGGGCGGACAGCACCCGTTCGTCTTGATGAATCAACTCATCGTCAACTTCCAGCTCGATGTCCGCCGGGGCTTCCTCTCCGGGTTCAGATCCGGAGTCCTCCTCCCCGGCATCCCGCAAGTCCACGACATTCTCCCCTTGGCCGTCAATGGACACCTTGACGTCGTGCCCCTTGAACAGCTCCTTGGCCTCCTTGTCCACGATCTCGCGGACTTCCTCGGGAGCCACCACATCGTCGTGCATCTTGTCGGCTGCGTCCAGGAACAGGGTGATTTCCCTGTGGCGCTTCATGACTTCGCGGGCCAAATCAAGTTTGTCGCGTTCCTGAACCGCGAGAAAAGAAAGGAACTTGGCAATGGTGGCAGCCTGCATGTCTCCGCTGACCACGCCGATCACATTGCCGTCCATGAGTACGGGGAATTCCTGGGCCTCGTCGTGCTCATCGCCGGAGATGAGTTCTCCGGATTCGTTATATACGCCAAGGGGGAGCGAGGAAGTGCAGCCCATGGCCTGGACGATCTCGGCGATCTCCTGTTGGGCGAGCAATCGGCTCAAGCGTACGTTTCTCATAACGGCCCGGGGGGGTCAAAACGTTTTCAACAACAACGAACTGCGACCAGTACCTAAAGAAGTGTATAAAACGGAGCCGGACGCATAGCAAGGACTCCGGCCATATTCCCTTGGCCACAAAAAAACGCCAGGCCCTAGGGCCTGACGCCTGCAGGGCTCCACGCCCTGACCAGCCTCCACGCCTCGAATTGCCGAGCACCTTGCCTGCTTGCAGCAAGGCGCTCAACTACCGCCTCCCAGGAATCAGACCTGGACGGAACCGCCCGACACCGCTTGGATCAAATCACCACTCGCGTTGTACAGGGGAGAAGCTTCCACGGACACGAGCTTGCGGGCCAGGCTGGGGTCCTGCATCACCTGGCGCTGCAAACGCGCCTTGCGGATTTGCTTCATTTCATTGGCGAACGAATTCCTTCCATTGTTGCTGTCCGCCCGAACCACCAACCGTTCCGTAAATGCGCCTTGTTCTGCTTGTAACGTTTCGACAGTATTCATTATGATACCTCCTTCACCCCTCCATGGGTGGGAACCATAGCCCTTTCCAAGCTCATCGGACGAAATGGCTTTTCCATTACCCCTGACCGGAAATTCTTTTATTCCCCTTTGTCGAGCGATCCCAAAGCCTTTGTTCGTCATGCGCCAGTATTGACTTTGGGGTGTTTCCCTTTTTCCCTGGACCTGGTACAGGAATATTCATCTCCTCAAAGCGTCCTTAGCCCATGCTTGGTAAACAACTCAAAGACTTCCTCTCGCCGCGAGTGTTCGGCGTGTCTCCGGACGCACCGGTGCGCGACGCGCTCAAGGTCATGCGCTCGGCCAACATCTCCTGCATCCTGGTGTTGGACGCCCAGCGCCCCGTGGGCATCCTTACCGAACGCACCATATTGCTCACCGCGGCCCGGCAAGGCGCGTCCTTTATGGACAGCCCGGTGAGCGGAGTCATGAGCGGCCCCTTGCTCACCGCAACCGGGGACATGTTCCTGTACGAAGCGTACAACCTGCTGACCACCCAAAGGTACCGCCACTTGGTCATTGTGGACGCCATGGGCTTTGCCGTGGGCGTGGTCACCATGTCCGACCTTATTTCCCGGCTGGGCATGGAGTGCTTTGCCCATGTCAAGAACCTGGCCGCGATCATGACCCGCGACGTTGAGACCCTGCCCGCGACCGCCTTGGTCCGGGAAGCCCTGACCCTCATGGCGGGTCAAGGCCTCAGCTGCCTCGTGGTCACCCAGGAGGGTATGCCCGAGGGAATCGTGTCCGAACGCGACGTCACCTCCTTGATGCTCGGATCCCAGGATCTGGAAACGCTGGCCTTGGCAGACATCATGAGTTCGCCGGTGCTTTCCGTGCCCCCGGACCTGCCCGTGCACGAGGCAGCCGAGATCATGCGTCGCAACGGTTTCAGACGGCTGGTGGTCACCAACGACAATCATGAACTCCTGGGGCTGGTCACCCAGTCCGATATTGTACGCGGACTGGAGGGAAGTTACGTGGACACCCTGCGCAGGATTCTCGAGGAAAAGGAGTCCCGCTTGCAGGACATTGGCCGGGACTTGGCGCAAAAAGAACTTTTCCTCGAGCACATCCTGCATTCCTCGACCCACATGGGCATCGCGGCCACGGACACGGACTTTATGATCACCTATTTCAATCCCTCGGCGGAAAAAATGCTCGGCCTCCCCTCGGCCCAGGTCGTGGGGAGGAACGCCAAGGACTTCCACTCCGGCCCTGACAACATCTTGCACAACAAGATGGACGAAGTCGCCGCGTTGATCCGCGATGAAGGCCCAGGCAGCGGACATATTTTCGGTTTCGAACATGGCGATCCCGCCGAGGAACGGCACATCCAGGCCCGCATCTCGGGCATCTGGGATGGGTCGTCACTGCTGGTGGGGTTCGTGCTCATGCTCAACGACATCACGGACCAGAAAAAAGCCGAGGACACCATTCGGCATATGGCATACCACGATATGCTCACGGGCCTGCCCAACCGCTTGCTGTTCAACGACCGCTTGGAGCTGGAACTGGCCCGGGCCGCGCGCAACCGACATCCCCTGGCCCTGATGGCCCTGGACCTCGACCGCTTCAAGGAAGTCAACGACACCATGGGCCACCAGGCCGGCGACCACCTGCTCAAGGAACTGGGCCGCCGTTTCAACTTGTTGCTCAGACAAAGCGACACCGTGGCCCGCTTTGGCGGTGACGAGTTCGTGTTTCTCCTGCCCGAGGTCGGGGATACCGAGGACTTGTTGTCCGTAGCGGAAAAAATTCTGGATGCGGTGAGCGAGCCCTTTATTATCAGCGGCAAGGAAGTCGCCATCTCCGGTAGTGTGGGCGGCGCGGTTTTCCCCCAAGACGGCGACAACTCCGACATCCTGGTGCGCAACGCTGACCGGGCCATGTACGCAGCCAAGGAGCACGGCAGGAACGGTGGCGGCGCTGTTCTGTACCTGTACAACCAAGCAACACCCCTCCCTCTGGCCCTTTCGGAACCTTAGAGAGACTTCTCCGCAACCTCGCCGGACCCTTGCCAGTGACAAGGCCCGGCTCATGTGCTAGGCCTGCCTAGTCCAGGTTGCCTAAGGGCTGAAAAGGGAACCCGGTGAGAATCCGGGGCGGTGCCGCCGCTGTTATCCCCTCTTTATTGTATACTGCCGGGCCATTCGCCACTGTCGACACGACGGGAAGGCGGCCCGAATCATGGGGCAAGCCAGAAGACCTGCCTGGACACAGCAGGAGCATCGCGGCAACGGCCATTGCCGCGCCTGGTTACAGCGTCCGGACAAAAAACGGGTTCGGCTCCAGGAGGGGTATTACTGGAGCCGTTTGTCGTTTCCGGCGCTTTATACGGGACCGGCCGCCCCGTACAGCCTCAAGGAGCCCTTCATGTCTTTTCTTTCCTTTCGACTGCTGTTGTTCATTGTCAGTTGTTTCGCCATCATGACCATGCTGGTTTCCCCATGCCTGGCAGGACACGGGGAGGAGCGGGAAGCCAAGGTCGGCATTCTGCTCGTGGCTTTTGGTTCCACCATTCCCGAAGCCCGCGAGGCCTTGGCCCATGTCGAGGTCCGCGTGAGCGAGCAATACCCGGACACGGAAATCCGTTGGGCCTATTCAGCGGCCCTGGTCCGTTCGATCCTGCGGGAGCAGGGACTGGAGTATGACTCCCCGGCCATGGCCCTGGCCCGGATGATGGAAGACGGATTCACCCACGTGGCCGTGCAGTCTCTGCACACCATTCCCGGCGAGGAGTATCACGGCCTGCTGCAGACCGCCCACGCCTTCTCGGGCATGCCCAAGGGCATGGACACCGTGCTTGTGGGCTCCCCCTTGCTCGCCACGGCGGGCGACCTGCAAGCAGCCGCCGACGCGATCATGGCCAACCTGCCCACCGAGCGCACCCCCGGGGACGCGGTAATCCTCTTGGGCCACGGTACGCACCATCCGGGCGACGCCATGTACGCGGCCCTGCAATATCATCTCTGGCAGCGCGACCCCAATGTCTTTGTGGGCACGGTGGAAGGCGTCCCCGCGTTGGACGACATCCGGCCCATCCTGGCCGAGCGCACCATCACCAAGGCCTATTTGCTGCCTTTCATGGCCGTGGCCGGTGACCACGCGATCAATGACATGGCCGGTGACGAACCCGATTCCTGGAATTCCATCCTCACGGCCGATGGCGTGGAAACCGTGTGCGTGCTCAAGGGCACGGCTGAATACGACGCTGTGGTGGACATTTGGCTGGCGCACTTGGCCTCGGCCCTGGCGCACTTCTAGCCCCTCGCAACAACGCCGGTCCATGGTTCGCCCCCCTACCACCCTTCACTCGCCTGAAAACGGCCCGGGAACTCCCCCCCGGGCCGTATTTCTCCATGCGGCCTTTGCGCTGTTGTGTTTGGCGGCTTTGATCTCCTTGCCCGCGGGATGCATGATCGGGCCGCTGGATATCCCGGCAGGCGAAGTACTGGCGGCCCTGGCCAAGCGGCTGGGCTTGGCCGACTCCCCTGTGGAGCCCAGCGTTTTGGCCGTGGTGGCGGATATCCGTGCCCCTCGGGTGGTCCTGGCATTTGGCGCGGGCGCGGGGTTGGCCTTGGCCGGAGCCGTGTTCCAAGGCATCCTGCGCAACCCCTTGGCCGACCCCTTCACCATTGGCGTTTCCACGGGTTCGGCCTTTGGCGCTTCCCTGGCTATTTATTGCGGAGCCGCCGGGACCACTGCGGTCCTGGGCATGGGTATGCTGCCTCTTTCCGCGCTTGTGGGCGGCTTGGCCGCCCTGGCCGTGGTCCTGACCCTGAGCCGCTTTGCCGGAGGCTTGCGCCGCGACAGCCTGATCCTGGGCGGCATTATCGTGTCCACTTTCCTGGCGGCCCTGATTTCCCTGCTCAAATCCCTGGACGAGGACTCCCTGTCAGCCATCGTATTCTGGCTCATGGGCGGATTTCAGGGACGGGACTGGTCCCACGCGGCCCTGTTCGCGCCCTTTCTCGGCATCGGCGTGCTGGGCGCGGCCCATAAATCCAGGGAACTGGATCTGCTGGCCCTGGGCGAGGACCAAGCGAGGGCCATGGGCGTGCACACCGCACAGGCGCGGGCCGTGCTGCTCATTTCCGCGAGCCTGCTCACCGCGGCCGCGGTGTCGGTGTCCGGCATCATCGGATTCGTGGGTTTGGTTGCTCCCCATGTGGTGC
>QZKZ01000391.1 GCA_004796465.1 Desulfovibrio sp. | reverse complement strand
GAATGGCCCATGGCCAGGGTCACGGGCGGACCGGACGCGATGTCGCCGATGCGCGAGCCGAACAGGTACAGCCCGGACTCGGAGGGCATTTCCACCTCCCGCACCCGCATCTCGGAAAAGGCCTTGGCCACGTAGTCCGTGGAAAAGCTGGAAAGATAGTAGTGGGACAGGGCCGGGTTGTTCTCCACGGCCTGCATGAACACCTTTTTAGGGATCTTGAAAAAAAAGGTGTCTTCCACGGTTTCCGCGTCCAGGCTGGCGCGGCCCGTGCCGAACATGGCCAATGCGCCCACGGACGAGCCGTCGCCGCGATAGTCGAGCAGGGTCTCGCGGCCCTCGTCGTCGCGCAGGTAGAGTTTCACGCCCCCCTTTTGCACGAGGAACAGGGAGTCGACCTTGGTTTCCCCCTGGAAAAAAATCTGCGTGCCCTTGGGGTGGAAATCAATGGTGCATTCCTTGGCCATGGCCGTGAGCGTGGCCTGGTCCAACTCGCTGAAAGGCAATGTCTCGGACAAGAAGTCCAGGACCATGCCTGGTTCAAGTATGCCTGCTGAGTTGTCCGCCATGAACCTTCCCTGGTGGGTTGATCCCGGTCAAATGGTTCTGAAACGCAAGGGCCCGGGCCGAAGCGCAAGGCTCCGGCCCGGGCGGTATCGTCAGCTCACAAGACGCGAATCCTGTACCATGCGGCCGCCTAGTGGTCGACCGCCGCGCCCGCACCCCTGGGGATGCGCACGGATTCGACCAGGTCGATGATCTCCTGAGGCGGCTTGGGCGTTATCAAGGAGACGATCACGCAGGTCACGAAGTTGAAGACCATGCCCACGGTGCCGATGCCTTCAGGACTGATGTCCATGAACCACCAGCTCGCGCCGAAGAACTTGGTCTGGATGATGTAGAACATGGTGAAGCCGATGCCCACGACCATGCCCATGATGGCGCCCTGCTTGGTGGCCCGCTTCCAGAAGATGCCGAGCAGGATCACCGGGAAGAACGAGGACGCGCCAAGGCCAAAGGCGAAGGCCACGACCTGGGCCACAAAGCCCGGAGGATTGATGCCGAAGTACCCGGCCAGGCACACAGCCACGCCGATCATGATCCGGCCCAGGAGCAGGCGGGATTTCTCCGAAGCCTTGCGGTTGATGACCCGGTAGTACAAGTCGTGGGAAATGGACGAGGCAATAACCAGCAGCAGGCCCGAGGCGGTCGACAGGGCGGCCGCCAAGCCACCGGCCGCGACCAGGGCGATAACCCAGGCCGGGAGGTCCGCGATCTCGGGGTTGGCCAGGACCATGATGTCGCGGTCAACGTAGAGTTCGTTGGTGCTGGGCTGGCCGTTTTCATCCAGGGTCATGTTGCTGATGACCAAACGCTGGCCGTGCGTGCCGCGCGGCATGCCTTCTTCGTCCATGTTGCCCGCAGCGGTCTGATCGACCAAGTAGGCGACCGTGGCGGCCAGGACGGCATTGTCCGGATCAGCTTGGCTGTCGGCCTGAAGCTCGGCCAACTGGTCCATGCTGGTCAAATAAGCCGGGCGTCCGGCAAAAGCCGAGCCGTGGTAATAATTGATCACGCCGTCGTTGTTCTTGTCCATCCAGGCGATGAGACCGGTTTCTTCCCAGTTCTTCATCCAGTGGTCACGTCCCTCTTCCTCGTGCTGCAAGTCCGCGTAGGGCTGATCATTAATGGTGTTGATCATGTTGTAGCGGGCAAAGGAAGCAACAGCCGGGGCCGTGGTGTACAGGATGGCGATGAACAGCAGGGCGTAGCCCGCGGACAAGCGGGCGGCCTTCACGCTGGGCACGGTGTAGAAACGGATGATCACGTGGGGCAGGCCCGCGGTGCCGACCATGAGCGTGAACGCAATGGCGAACACATCTATCATTGATTTACTGTTGGGCCCAAAGGCCTCGGTATATCGGTCGAACCCCAACTCCGTGCTCAAGCCGTCCAGGGCGTCGAGCAGAAAGGTGCCGCCGGACTCGACAATGGTCGAACCAAAGCCGATCTGCGGAATGGGGTTGCCCGTGATCTCCATGGAGATGGCCACGGCCGGGATCAAAAAGGCCACGATGAGCACGCAGTACTGGGCCACCTGGGTCCAGGTGATGCCCTTCATGCCGCCGAGTCCCGCGTAGAAAAACACGATGATCATGCCGATGATAACGCCCGTATTCACGTCCACTTGCAGGAAGCGGCTGAACACGATGCCCACGCCGCGCATCTGGCCGGCAACGTAGGTCAGCGAAACAAAGATGGCGCAGATCAGCGCCACGATGCGCGCGACCTGGGAGTAGTAGCGGTCGCCCACAAAGTCGGGCACGGTGAACTTGCCGAACTTGCGCAGGTAAGGCGCGAGCAGCAAGGCGAGCAGCACGTAGCCGCCGGTCCAGCCCAAGAGGTAGATACAGCCCGTGTAGCCCATGAACGAGATGAGACCGGCCATGGAGATGAACGAGGCCGCGCTCATCCAGTCAGCGGCGGTTGCCGCGCCGTTGGCCATGGGCGGCACGCCGCCTCCGGCCACGTAAAAGCCCTTGGTGTCCTTGACTCGTGAGAGCCAGGCAATGGTCATGTACAGCCCGAAGCTCAGGCCGACCATGATATACGTCCACACTTGGATACTCATGTGATTGTCTCCGGATCTTTTAGGTTGCTGTCGAGTTGCCGGTCCTATTCATGCACGTCGTACTTCTTGTCCAAGCGGGACATGAGCACGTAGTAGATGAAGATCAGGCAGACAAAGACATAAATCGCCCCTTGCTGGGCAAACCAAAAGCCCAGAGGGAAGCCGCCCAACTTGATGGTGTTCAGCGGCTCGACCAAAAAGATGCCAAAGACGTAGGAGACCAGTGCCCAGATGGTGAGCAGGATGATCATGTACGTCACGTTGGTGCGCCAGTAGTTTTTCATGGCGTCTTGTTGCATGGCTTTCCCCCTTCATGGAAATCCGTTGTTCCGCGCTTCACTCGCGGGTGCGGCCACAGCCGCGTCCTCAGTCTAGAACGGCTGGTGTACGGTCAAGGCCCGGGGCGCTTGCGCGCCCCTAGGCCATGCCGACTCCCCTGCCGTGGTCGCTTTGTGCATGGTTGCATGCTGGTTCATGGATGATTCCAAAGTGGCCCGTCCCGGGTTGGTTGCATGGTTGGACCGGTGCGGCGAACACCGGTGCCGCGACAGCGGCTACCCTCCAGTCACCTGCCTCCAGCCGTCAATGAGCTCGTCAACCACACTGGGGTCGGCGAGGGTGGAGGTATCACCAAGCTGGTCAGCTTCGCCGGCCACGATCTTGCGAAGGATGCGGCGCATGATCTTGCCGCTACGCGTCTTGGGAAGGCCCGGAGCGAACTGGATGGCTTCGGGAGAGGCAATGGGGCCGATCTCCTTGCGCACGTGCACCCTGAGTTCCTTGACCAGGTCTTGGCTTTCCTCCACCCCCTCCTTCAGGGTGACATAGGCGTATATGGCTTGGCCCTTGACGTCATGGGGCATGCCCACAACTGCGGCCTCGGCCACGGATTCGTGGGCCACCAGGGCGGACTCGATCTCGGCCGTGCCCATGCGGTGTCCGGATACGTTGACCACGTCGTCCACGCGGCCCATGATCCAGAAGTAGCCCTCTTCGTCCACGCGGGCGCCGTCACCGGACTCGTAGTAGCCCGGGAAGCCCGCGAAGTATTGTTGCTTGAAGCGTTCGGGGTTGCCCCACACGCCGCGCAGCATGCCGGGCCAAGGTTTCTTGATCACCAGGAAGCCGCCTTCGTTGGCCGCGACCTGGTTGTTCTCCTTGTCCACAATCATGGCGTCGATGCCGGGCAAGGGGTAGGAAGCCGAGCCGGGCTTGAGCGGGGTGGCGTACGGCAGAGGCGAAATCACGATGCCGCCGGTCTCGGTCTGCCACCAGGTGTCCACGATGGGCAGTTTCCCCTTGCCGATGTTCTCGTGGTACCACATCCAGGCTTCGGGGTTGATGGGCTCGCCCACTGAACCGAGCACGCGCAGGTCGGACATGTCGTTCTTCTGGGTCCACTGCGGGCCTTCGCGCATGAGGGCGCGGATGACCGTGGGCGCGGTGTAGAAGATGTTGACCTGGAACTTCTCGCAGATCTGCCAGAAGCGGCTGGGATCGGGATAGCTGGGCACGCCCTCGAACATGAGGGAGGTAGCGCCGAGCGCCAGGGGGCCGTACACGATGTAGGAGTGGCCCGTGACCCAGCCGATGTCAGCCGTGCACCAGTGCACATCGTCGTCGTGGATATCAAAAACAATCTGGCTGGTGTGCGCGGTGTAGGTCAGATAGCCGCCTGTGGTGTGGTACACGCCCTTGGGTTTGCCCGTGGATCCCGAGGTGTAGAGAATAAACAGCACGTCCTCGGCGTTCATCTCCTCGCAATCGCACCAGTTGGAAATGTCCTCGGCAGCCACTTCTTCTTCCCAGCGGATATCACGGCCATCGACCATGTTCACTTCGTTGTCCGCGGACTGGACCACGACGCACTTTTCCACTGTGGGGCATTCCTTGAGTGCTTCGTCGGCGTTGGGCTTGAGGGGAATGGTCCGGCCACCGCGAAATACGCCGTTGCCGCTGATGAGCACCTTGGCTTCGCAGTCCTGGATGCGGTCGCGCAGGCTGTTGGCGGAAAAACCCGCGAACACGATGGAATGGGGCGCGCCGATGCGGGCGCAGGCCAAAACCGCGATGGCCAGCTCAGGCACCATGGGCAGATAGATGGAGACCCGGTCGCCCTTTTTCACGCCGTGCTTCTTGAGCACATTGGCAAAGCGGCACACTTCCCGGTGCAGCATCTGAAAGGTGTAGGTCTTGACGTCGCTGTCCTTTTCACCCTGCCAAATGATAGCGGCCTTGTTGCGGCGGCCGTTTTCCAAATGCCGGTCCAGGCAGTTGTAGGAAGCATTGAGCGTGCCGTCTTGGAACCACTTGATGTTGGGGTCAACAAAATCCCATTCCAAAACATTCGTGGGCTCTTTGTACCAGGTCAGCAGTTCCTTGGTGCGGTCGAGCCAGTAGCCGTCGGGATCGCTCATGGAGCGGTCGTAGGCCGCGCGATATTCGTCCATGCTCTTCACATGGGCTTGATCGCGCCCCTCCACAGGGGGCTCAAATACCCGCTTCTCATCCATCATGGAAACAATCTTGTCAGTGCTCAAGGGAGTACCTCCTCAAAAACGCAGTTGTTACACGTACATGCCTTCCCAAGACATGGAATCTCAGCCGATCAAGACCTGTTTTGCCTGAACTTCCCTGGCCGCGCACCCGCTTTTCGGTAAACGGCGAGTGGTTGGCGCACTTTTTTCGGGAAATTCCCGGCCCTACCGTTCGTCGAATATATTTGACCGTTCGCCGAAAATATCATGCCGTTTATGGGGCGCCGGCCCCAAGGCCGATACCGAGGGGACCACAGCAAGAAGCACGGGCCTTTCCCTTTCGTTGGAATTCTGTTAGACCGAAAACCGCATGGGCAGCGGGCCCCCTGCGCAATCCCCCCGATTGACCAGCCCGGGAACCGAATGCATGAACGTTCTGGACATTGCCTTCTTGATTGTCACCGGGTTCTTCGCCCTCAGGGGCCTATACCGGGGCCTGCTCATTGAAGTGGCGTCCCTGCTCGGTTTGGTGGGCGGCTTTTTCCTGGCCAACGCCTACTATATGGACGTGGCCGACTTGGCCAAGGAGTTCATCACCAACCGGGGCTGGGCCGAAGTGGTGTCCTACCTGCTGATCTTCATCGGTTGCATCGTGCTGGTCACCCTGGTGGCCAAGCTCCTGAAAAAGCTCCTGATCGTCACCCTGACCGCCTGGCTCGACCACGCAGCCGGCCTGATCATCGGCCTGGCCAAGGGCGCGGTAATTTGCTGCGTGGCCCTGCTCGTGCTCCAGGTCTCCTTTAGCGAGCCCTACCCCGAGTTCATGGAAGATTCCCAACTCAGGCCCCACCTCAACCACGTGGCCGACATCCTCAAGCGCTTCCTGCCCGAGGAGCTTCCCTAACCCCTCACCATAAAAGGCCGTTATGTCGTTGCAATCACTTCTTGACGTGCTGGACCGCTTGCTCGGCCCGGACGGATGCCCCTGGGACAAGGAGCAGACCCCGGAGAGCCTGGGCGACTACATCCTGGAAGAAGCTTACGAACTGGTGGACGCCATCCGCTCCCAGGATATTGCCGAAACCCGGGGCGAATTGGGCGACCTGTTTTTCCTGCTGCTCTTCGTGGCCAAGCTGCACGCGGACCAGGGCCACTTCTCCCTGGACGAGGCCCTGGCCGGTTCCGCCGCCAAGATGATCCGCCGCCACCCCCACGTGTTCTCAAACACGGAAATCTCCACCCAAGACCAGCTCTTGAGCAACTGGGAAAAAATCAAAAAACAGGAAAAACAAGCAAACGGAGCGAGCGAAGCAGAATCCGGCCCCTTTTCCAGCCTGCCCAAGGGTCTGCCGCCCATGCTCAAGGCCTACCGCATCCACTCCAAGGCCGCGCGCTTCGGCTTCACCTGGGAATCCGACGCAGACCTCGAAACCCAACTCAATGACGAGTGGCGCGAATTCACCGAAGCCCGTCAGTCCGGCAACAAAGAACGCATGGAACAAGAATTCGGCGACTACCTGTTCACCCTCATTGAACTGGGCCGCCGCCTCGGCTTCAAAGCCAACGCCGCCCTGAACATGACCAACCTCACCTTCCTGGCCCGCTTCAACCACATGGAACAATTGGCCCGGGAACGCTCCCTCGACCTCGCTGAACAAGACCTCGAGACGCTCAACAAACTGTGGGACGAAGCTAAGAAGAACGTCAACGGATAACGTCAAAGGATTTACGGCGATTCGTTTGGCGGGCTTCGCCCGTTACGGATAACGGCAACGTCAACGGATTAACGCCGTGGGGCTTTGCCCCACACCCCACCAGGGGCATGATGCCCCTGGACCCCCATTTGGGAAATACATATGGCCCGGCAAGCCTAAGCTTGCCGGGCCATAATTTTCTTTCAAGTGGGGTCAAGGGTATTTAGAGAATCTTGGACCGCCAGGTCGTAGATTATCTTATGCCAGTGGTGCATCCCCCTGCGACGTTGCCGTTATCCGTTGACGTGCTCGTTACAGGATCTGATCCAGAAACAGCTTGAGGCGGGGGTGTTCGGGGTTGGTGAAGAAGTGGTCGGGTGTGCCCCGTTCAAGGATTTCGCCTTCATCCATGAACACGATCTGGTCGGCCACTTCGCGCGCGAATCCCATTTCGTGGGTGACCACGACCATGGTCATGCCTTCCTTGGCCAGGGTGACCATGACGTCGAGCACTTCATTGATCATTTCCGGGTCCAGCGCCGAGGTGGGTTCGTCAAAGAGCATGATCTTGGG
>QZKZ01000383.1 GCA_004796465.1 Desulfovibrio sp. | reverse complement strand
GGACTTCACCGCGAGTTCCTGCTGGTCCCTGCTGTGCGCCCCAAAAAAGCGGAGCGCGCTGTGTTGCGTCTGAAACGAAAAAGGGACTCGCCGCGACGGGAGTAAGGCCAATTCCTGCTCCGTACGGGAAAAGGAAAGGGGACGCACAGCGCCGGAAGTGCCGGTGAATTCCCGTTCCATGCAGGACAAGAAAAGGGGACGCACAGTATGCTGCGCGTCCCCTGTCTGGAATATTTGAGGGAGTACGGGGCCTATTCCGGCTTGGGCGGCTCCTCGTCTTGGCCCGATTCGGGCGCGGCCCCGCCCTGGGAGTCCTGATCAGGGCCGGGGGGGGCTTCCAAGGGGCGGATGTCCTGGCCGGGCGGCGGGCCTAGGAGTTCGAGGTACACCTTGGCCTCGAGCAGGTTTAGGCTCATGTCGTCGGCATTGTAGGTGACTGGAGCGCCACCCAGGGGGTCGCGCAACCAGCGGGGCAGTTCGAGGAGCCAGGCCTGGGCCTGGTCCGGGGGAACGCGCTCCAGGATCATGGCCCGCTGCAGGGACACGAGGTGGGGCTGGGCCTTGAGCAGGGTGACGGTCATGGCGGCTGTTTCCTCGAAGGTTCCATGGGGCGCGAGTTCTTGCAGGTAGAGCTTGCCCAGGGGATTGACCAGGGCCGGGAGTTCCCAATCCAATTCGTGCTCCTGGCTCTTGTCGTATTCGGCTTGGATGGCGGGCCACTGGTTAAGCGGCACATGGGGTAAAATCGCCTCCAATCGCAGGGATGCATACACTGCGTTGAGAGTGGCGTGCTCCTGATACATGGGTTTGATCACGGGAAAGGCGATGTCGTTGTCCAAGAAGGAGGGGTAAACTTCACTGCTCCGTAGGCTTTGCGGCGGAACGGGCAGGGTGTCGGCCACGGCGCGCAACCTCTGGGCCTGGTGCCAGGAAAAATCAAGCTCTTGGGCCGTGGCTGGAGTCAGGAGCGCGTCCAGCCGAGGATCGCGGGCCGATTCGGGATAGGCGCGCAAGATCTGGGACAGGGCCTGGCAATCCTTGGCCAGGGCCGTGGCGCTGAACTGCGCGGGCGCAAACTGGCGGACTTCGGCCCGGGCCGCACGTTGGAAGCTGATGTCTTGGGCCAAGTCGCCCAAGGCCCCGCGCCAATCACCGTCAATGGCGCGCAAACTGGCCTGGGCCACATACAGGTCATGGATAGCGAGGCTTTCCGCGCTCTTGAATATGAGGCCCAGGAGCTGGGAATCATGATCCGCGTAAACGTGGCCATAGCCGAGCATGGCGCGGTAGCGGTCGAGCAGCTCAAAGTTGGCGTCGGCCAGGGTCAGGATTGTTTCCCGGCTGCTTTCGCATTGCTGCAAGTAGTCTGTTGCCCCGGTGGAAAACAGCCATGACGGGAACTCCCCCTCAAGGCCCATGGTGAGGGCCGAGGCGCATTCGTCGGTAAGGAAAGCTGGGTCCATGTCTGGTTCCATGGCCGTACAGGCCATGATCACGGCTTGGCCTGCCTGGGCCGGGTCAGCGCCCGGCTCGGCGAACAAGCCGAGCATGTGGGCGTAGCCATTGTCCGGATCGCTGAAGTCAACGCGCGGCGGCACTTGGAGCCAAGCCTCTGCGCCGGGTTCCAGGTCCTGGTCAAAATAGTTGAGGAGAAAGACCGCGCCGTAAACAACCGCCACAAGCAATACAAGCCTGAACAGCCATTTGATCAGAAACATGGGACCCCCTTGCGGGAAGTGGATGAGGTGATTCCGGGGAGAGCGGCTTTCCTCGTCAGCCTGGTTGGCATTGGAGTATCACAGTAGCAAGGTCGGAACAACCGCCCCTATGGTTTTATCCTCGCGCTGAAATCGGCGTAAAAAATAACGCCGCCACGCAACAAGGGCGCGGCGGCGTTGTGTTGGTTCTTCGCAAGTGAAGACTATTGCTGGGGCGTCTCGGCCTGGTCAGGGTCGTCCGGTGTGTCCGGCGTGAGGTCCGGATCGGGCCAGGTTATGGGTACGATCACATCCGAGCCGTAAACAGCCTGCTGCAACGTTTCGTAATGAAAGGGGGCATGGGTGAAGGGATCTTGCTCCTCGAGCGGCAGGCCGTTGAGATAGTCCTGGAATCCCTCTTCTCTGATATCGGCGGCCAAGGCCTTGGCCCAGACCCGCACGATACGGGGCACGACCGTATAGCGCATGTGGAATTCCTTCAGGTGTCCCAGGTAATTGTCCGAGGCAAGCAGCAGCAGGCGGCGGCCAAGGGGGTTGGTCAGGGAGTCCAAGGACCATGCGCTGTTCTCTGCCAGGCCTTGCTCGCAGGCCGCGAACGCGCTTTCCAACTCAGCGGGCGGCAAGGTTGACGCTTGGGCGCGGCAGGCAAAGAGCTTCTGTAAGTCGTTGATCGTGGCTTCGGGTGAATACAGGGGTTTGAGCGCGGAGTAGATGAGTGACGAAGAAAAGGCCTTGTCACGGAGTTCCTCGAATTCGCCGAAGTTTTCGTACGGTGGCGGTGACGCGGCAATGGAAACGAAGTCGCGGAAACGCTGGACATAGACCGGAGTCCAATCCAACTCCTCGGGGGAAGCCGGGGCTGTGATGTCCATGATGAGTTCCATGGCTCGGGTGTCATGGGCCAACTCGGGGTGTTGGCCCAAGATATCCACCACGACAACCATGTCGGTCAGCGCGGTGTCCTTGCCCAGGATCTTGAACAGGAACATGTTGGACTGGGCAGTGGCCATGCGCCAAAACGCGCTGTCCCTGGCGACATCTTCAATGGCTTGGACTCCTTGGCCTTGGGCCGCCTTGAGCTTGGCCGAAACCAGGTACAGATTGCGGCAGGCCAAGAGGTCCTCGGTGTCGTGGACAATGCACAGGTTGTCTTTACCCGGCTCAAAGCTTGTGTAGGCGAGCAGGGTTTCGTAGCGCTCCAAAAGCAGGGCGTTGCGTTCACGGGCCTGTTCAATGAAGTCGGCGTTGGCAATGACGTCCATGTCCAGGAGAAGGAGGTCCCCGTTGTAAGCAAGAAAGGGAGTATCCACGAGTTGGTTGCTGAAGCTCGCAGTGAAGTCGCCCTCGGCCATCCGCTGGTGGTTGACGTTGGAAATCTCTTGCCCCAGGGTCACAGGGTCGGAGGCTGCGGGCGCTCTGAATCCGAGGAGATAGTAGTGGGCGTTTCGTGCCGGAGAGAGGGTGCTCTCTTCGGGTGCTTGCAGCCAGGCCAGGGACTCGGGGCTGAGATCCTTTTCCTTGGAGGTCAGGAACCAGGACGCGCCGTAAATCAAGGCCACGATGAGCAGGAGCAGAATAAGGACCGTGCGAAGCTTCATGGAATTTCCTCGGGGTTGAAAGTCAAAGGAGCGGCCTTAGGGCGCGATCCACAGGCTGTTGATCACACCGAGGCAGTCCTGGGAGCGGGGCGAGGCTGCCTTGACCACGAACAGCCTTTTGCCCGCGACCACAGCCCGGACCTTGAGATGCTTGGGGCCGGAAGGGGTATTCAGGTCCAGGGCAAAATCCAGGGCAGGGTAGTCCTGCCACTGCAACCGCTCCTGATAAACCAAAACGCCCATGCCCTGGGCCAGGGGCTCGGCGCTGACCTCGCTGAATACGTCGCTGAAAAAGGCCTCGATGTCGGCCTGGGTCGGGAGTTCGTTCACCCTGGAGTAGCTGAGCCTGACGGAAAACGCGCCGTCAAAAGTGTGCATGATGTAGTCGTGGCGAACCACGGAGTGGTGGGCAAAATCGCTGGTCGCCACGGTGTGTTCGGAATAGGCCTGGGGCGCGGCCAGGGAAAAACGCCCCACTGGATAATAGTGTTCTTCGCTGACGGCATTGGCCAGTTGGGCCAGGGCCGGGGACGCAAGTGCGGCGGCAAGGACAACGGCAAAGCCCAAGCCGAGGATTACGGCGGCAGGGTTATGTATTGAGATGCGTCGCATGGGGTCTCCTTGGT
>QZKZ01000399.1 GCA_004796465.1 Desulfovibrio sp. | reverse complement strand
TTGAGCAGGAACAGGGAGTAGATCATCTCTTGGGTGCGCTCCACGGCAAATGCCGGGATGATCACCTTTTCCCCGTTCTTGTAACTGTAGGCAATGGCCTCGGCCAGCTCGTCGCGGCTGGATTCCTCGTTCTTGTGGTTGCGGTCGCCGTAGGTGGACTCCACGAACAGGAAATCCGTGGGGTTGGGATCGCCAGGGTCGTTGAGGAGTAATTGATCAGGCCGTCCCAGGTCACCGGAAAACACCATGCGATAGGTATCTCCGTTTTCCTCGACCTTGAGTTCCAGGAACGCGGAACCCAGGATGTGTCCGGCGTCGCGGTAGGTCACGGTCACGCCGGGCAAGGGCGAAAAAGGCTCGCGGTATTCCACGGTAGAGAACAGGGGCAAGGTGTTTTCCGCGTCCTTTTGGGTGTATATGGGCTCGATGAGCTTTTTGCGCTGCCTGCGGCGCTTGCGATTCTTCCACTCAGCCTCGGACTCCTGGATGTGAGCGCTGTCCAGGAGCATGATGTCCAGCAGGTCGCTGGTGGGCGGCGTAGTGTAGATCGGACCCTTGAAGCCATGCTTGACCATGCCCGGCAACAAGCCGGAGTGGTCGATGTGGGCGTGGGTCAGGAGCACGCAGTCAATGCGGGCCGGATCGTAGACGGTCAGGTCGCTGTTGCGTTTCTCGATCTCGTCGTTGCCCTGGTGCATGCCGCAATCCACGGTAAATCGATGCCCATTGGCCTCGATCATGTAACAGGAGCCTGTCACGGTTTGGGCCGCGCCCAAGAATTGTATCTTCATCCATCCTCCTTGCGGGCCTGGCTGCGGATCAGCTCACAGGCCTCATAATCTACCGTCTTGGCGTCAATGTGATGCGCACCATAGCGGGGCCTGCCGGAAAAATCCAGGGATTGCCCTGGCCTGGCGCTGGCGGACCCTTCAGCCCTTTGGGAAAGTCCGTTGTCTTGAGCTGGAATCCACGATATCTTGTTTTATGGAGGAAGCCAGCACATGAAACAGACACTTTTTGGTATCCTAGGTGTTGTGAGTATGGTCCTCGCTTTTGCCCTACCCGCGTTCGCGCAAGGGCCTAGCGTGGTCTCGACGGTTCCGGTCAATGGAGCCACGGATGTGGACCCGGCCCTGGGCGAACTGTCCGTGACCTTTTCCTCGGAAATGGAGGACGGTTCGTGGTCCTGGTGCATGTCCGACCAGGGCGTGTTCCCGAGCCTGGCCGGAGACCCCTCCTACACCCCAGACATGCGCACCAATGTCCTGCCCGTGGAGCTCCAGCCCGGGACCACCTACGTGATGTGGATCAACTGCGACAATTTCATGAATTTCAGGGACACGCAGGGCAATCCAGCCACGCCCATGCGCTATTCGTTCACTACGAGCAGCCAGTAGCCGCTAGGCACGGGCCAGAAAACCCTCACCGGCCTTAGCGGCGGTGGGTGACTCCGGCCAAACGCCGGGTCACTCCCCGCTTGTAGTGCACCGAGGGGTGGCCGAAAATCACGGCAATGCCGTGTTGGTTACCGGGCGGTATGGCGTACTTCTTGTTCAGCTTCTTGTTGTTCTTGATGAAGTGGGCCGGGGTGCCGATGAAACAGGTGCCCAGCCCCAGGGACTCCGCCGCGAGCACAGCGTAGGTGGCCGCGACAATGGGGTCGTAGAGATCGGCGTATGCCGAGGTGTGGAAGTACATGGCCAGGGGCGCGTCATACATCAGCCAATCCTCGCCCTTTTCACGGCCCCGGACAAACATCTCCAGCGCCGGAGCCAGAAAACTCTCGGTTTGCTCCGCCCCTGCCTTGCCCCAGAACGGCCTGAGCATGACGCGCATGGGCCGGGAAAAGAACCAGCGGGTCTTGGCCATGACCGCCACCACATCAGCGGCAAATTCCTGCACCTTTTCCCTGCCGTGCAGCACCAGGATTTCCGTGTCCGACGGGGGCAAGCCCATGGGCGCGGTGCAAACAGCGGCCAAGATTTGTTCCACAAGTTCGTTGTCCACGTCCCGGTCCGCGAACTTGCGCACGCTGCGCCTGGCCTGCAAAAGCTTCAGCAACTGCGGATAATCCGCCCGCTCTTGCCGGGGCGGCAGGTCAAAGATATCCGACGGGTCCAAGTCCCTGCCCGAGACCGTGATGCAGCCTTCCGGGCACACAACAGCGCACTGGCCGCAGCCAATGCAGCCGAACAGGATCGACTGGTCCACCTCCACCCTGCCTTCAACCATGGCCAGGGGTGCGCCCTTGCAAACCTTGACGCACAGGCCGCAACCCGTGCAGGCTTCGTGGTCAATGACAACGCTGGCGCATTCCCTGGCGCGGCCGGTGATGAGGGGCATGGGAGCCTCCTGGTTCAGAAAAGTTTACGGTAGAGCCGAATCCAGGCGGAGCAGGTCGCCGCTGGAAAGTATCTCGGCGAGGGTCGTGGCGAAGCGTGCTCCTGGCGCACCGTCAATGAGATCATGGTTCAGGGCGATGGTCAGGCAGAGGTGCTCCCGCTCTTCAATCCGACCATCAGCTTCGCCGCCCACAACAACGGGCCGCAAGACAATGGAGCCCACGCCCAGGGTCACCGTGGCTCCGCTAAGAGGTACCGGCCACATGGCGCCCGTGCCGAACATCCCGATGGAGGTCACGCTGACCACGCCGTAACGCTTGACTATGGCCACGCTGCGCGAAGCCATGCGGATACAGAAGCGTAGCAAGAAGCTTGGGATGAAACGCATCCAGCCCATGCCGGACAATGCACCGAGGTGCTTTTTTAAAGAGGATGCGGCTGCTCTGATCTCCTGATGTATCTCCGACACACTTTTAGTCTGGGCAGATGCAATGCCAACAGGCTCTGGCGTTTTCTCCGAGTTGAAATCTCTTTCCACTAGTACGCTGACAGTAACGTCCTCAAGATACAGAACCTTGTTTCCACGACGCATGGCGTTGCACTGGTGATGCTGAGATACAGCACGACTGAGGCATGCTGTAATATATGCGGTAAGGGAGAGTTGTTCTCCGGTTCTTTCAGCTTGCTCTCTAATTAACTGGCGCGGTTTTGAAACATCAACTTCAGTGATGATGTGGATAGTATTCTGCTCCTTGCACACAGAAGAGCTTGCCGCCACCATTCGCCTGTTCAGGGTAAACGGCGCTACTCTATAGCCTCTGTTTCGGTTCTGCTTCATGGAGAGCACCGTTCAGCAGCGAGGATGCAGAGCCCGGGCACCAAACCCCGGCTAAGAAGAGCAGGTCTACAAAAAATCCGGATCAATGGCAGCCTTGCCGCCGGCCAAGATAACCTTGAGAAACTGCACGGAACGCTCGTCCACAGGCACGATGGGAAAATGGCCCTTGCACGCGTCGCACTGGGCCATGGAGGGCTGAGTGGGCGAAAGCACCGGCACCTGGCGCTGGCAAAAGGGGCAGTCATACACAAAAATGAGTTCCATGCCTGCGGGCTTGACCGGCTTCAAGGGCCGGGATGTTTCGCTCATGTATCCTCCTTGGCCGAAGCGCCGTTGCCGAGCAGGCTGGCTCCGCCCATGGCC
Source organism: Desulfovibrio sp. (assembly GCA_004796465.1). Lineage (GTDB taxonomy): Bacteria > Desulfobacterota > Desulfovibrionia > Desulfovibrionales > Desulfovibrionaceae > MADRE1. The sequence continues at coordinate 1,097 of QZKZ01000399.1, read as the reverse complement.
GAGGGCTGGTCCATTCCCCACAAATCAAACACCGTGGGCGCGATGTCGCACAAAGCGCCGTTTCGCAAGCCGCCGTTGCCCTCCCGGCCCATCTCCACAAGAACCAAAGGCACGGGGTTGAGGCTATGCGCGGTTTGTGGATTGCCCTCCGCGTCGATCATCTCCTCGGCGTTGCCGTGGTCAGCGGTGAGCAGCATGCGGCCGCCCCGGTCCAGCACGGCCTGGGTGATGAGCCCTACTTTTTTATCCACCACCTCGCAGGCCTGGATCGCGGCAGGGATGATCCCGGTGTGGCCCACCATGTCCAGGTTGGCCAAGTTGCAGACAATGAGGTCGAACTCCCCGGAATTCCAGTGCTCCATGAGTTGGTCCACCACCTCGGGGCAGCTCATCTCCGGCTTGAGGTCATAGGTGGCCACCTCGCGGGGGGATGGAATCAGCGCGCGCTCCTCGCCCTGGAAAGGCTCTTCCTCGCCACAATTGAGAAAGTAGGTGACATGGGCGTATTTTTCGGTCTCGGCAATGCGCAGCTGCTTGAGTCCCTTTTCCGACACGGTCTGGCCCAAGGTTTGTTCCACGTCCTCGGGCGGAAAAGCCACGTCTACGTTAAACGAGGAGTCGTACTGGGTCATGGTGGCGAAACCCGCGAGTTTGGGCCGCTTTTCCCGGGGGAATTCGTTGAAATCATCGAATGTCAGGGCCTGGGTCATCTGCTTGGCCCGGTCCGCGCGGAAATTGAAGAAGAACACGCCGTCCCCGTCTTGGATCGTGGCCAGGGCCGGTCCCTTGGGCGTGTTCATGACCCGGGGTTTGACAAACTCGTCGGTCTCTCCGGCATTGTAGGCGAGCTGCACGGCCTGCACCGGGTCGTCAAAAAAGCCCGTGACAGCGCTGCGGCCCAAGGTCAGGGCCTCATACGCCTTATGGGTCCGGTCCCAACGCTTGTCCCGGTCCATGGCCCAATACCGGCCCGAAACCATGGCAATGCGGCCCCAGCCCTCGTTTTCCAAAAAAGTATCGAGGTCGCGGATGTAGCCCAGGCCGCTGGACGGAGGCGTATCCCGGCCATCCAGATACGCGTCGATGTACAGCTCGAC
>QZKZ01000360.1 GCA_004796465.1 Desulfovibrio sp. | reverse complement strand
GCCCCACAGAGTCTATGGGGGATCACTACCGTATGAGAATGGCGTGACATGGCGGAAGCTGCTTGTATGGGGCCATGGTTATTCACTTCATCCACCGTAAACCGCGGGCACCACTTGCCTGAGCCTGGGTCCCGCGATGTGTGTAGCGCATGATTCCCGAAGCGAGCCTGCGATTCTTGAGCCGAGCACTACGCTGACGGGCTTGCGTCCATTGAGAAACAACCAACACAGTGAGAAGAGAAATTGCGAGTAACAGCCAATCCATGGGGCCCTCTTGGGAAACTAGGGTTGACGATCATCTGACGCCCCTGTCGAAACACTGAATACCACATACTGATAGTGAAAATCATTGTCAATCAATAATTGCATGTTTCTTGTTGTTTCACCTCAAAACCCTTGTGAGCGCAGCTTCCTGCCTGAAACGGGATGGGGCGGCAACCACGACTTATACATACTTGAGGTGAACGATCCTGCTGGCAAAGCGTGGCCTGAGAACAGGCAATCGCCCTAATAAGCCTAACCACTTCCAGCGCTTCTTGTGATAATCAAAATAGTTCCACTCATTCACCAATCTGATTGCCGGATGCCAATCCTCCATATCCCGGGTATCCTTGAGACCCCATTTAAATTCCGGTGGTGAGTCCATCTTTTTGAGAGACTCGTGTTTGGCCGCCTTGCCCACCATAAAGGGGGCCAGCATCTCGAAAAGAATATCCGCTCCGGGGAAACGTTGGGCAAAAAGCTGGAACAGCGGCTTGAGTTCCTTTTCGCTGAAGTACATAAACAGCCCCTCGGCTATGATCAACACGGGAGCACCTTTATGGTCAATAGCCTCGGTCCAATCCGGCTCGAACATGGACCCCGCCACAAAGGAATTGCGGTCGCTTTCAGTGAAGAATCGCTGCCGCAGCTCAATGGCTTCAGGCACATCCACATCGTACCAATGGGCAATGCCAATGTGCTTGAGCCGTTCAAAACGGGTGTCAAGGCCCGCTCCCAGGTTGATGACCACAACTTCGCCCTTTTCATGGACTATGTCCCGCACCCCGGTGTCCAAAAGCATGGTTCGGATGGCCACGCCTACTTGGGTCAACCAGGAGCCGTCATACTTTGAGAAATTATAATCCAAGGATTCAACCCTTTTCAGGGCCTTGTCGTCCTTGATGATGGGCAGCCTCCTACGGGTCTCTGCGGCTCGCGCCCACAACGGGATCAGCATGGTCTCGGGTATGCCTTGAAGTGTTTGTTCGTGGTTCATTTGCGTGCTCTCTCTCGTTTATCTCCTGACAACTTGAAGGATGCGCTGGGCCGCGGCGGCCGGAGCGATCTCACTTTTTGCGGCCGCACTGGCGGCCAGACTCCCCTGTTCCTCCATGGGAGTGCTCTTGGCGGACCGAGCCAGTACCTGTTCAAAGGCTTCCCTGAGGTGGGCAAAGGATAGCCCAACCTCGGGGTACTCGTTGCTTTCTCGCCATGGCAGTTTGATGCTCTCATGGGTTTCCTGTTTGGTGTGAGGAGGTGTCATCAATAGATAGTATTCCGAGGGCACCCAGGCAGCGCGCTCGTTATGATTGGGCCAACAATAGGTCAGGCCCCGGTCCGGCGGCTTGGGTATGGAGCTTTCAATGCGCACTGCGGGCATGCCCAGTTGTTTCTCAAACTCCGTCAGGGTGATGCGGTATTGGAGGATGGGACGGAAATTCCCCCGCTTTTTGGTAATGTTCCATTCAATGTTCATATTGTAGCTCCATGACCAGCACCTCGCCAAAAGGCGGGGTGACGTGGTCCTGATTGGGGGTGACCCACAGCACTGGGTAGGCGGGCTCGTCAGGATAGCCCAGGCTGTTCAAATCGGTGAAATAGATGAGGCAGGCCGGGGTCGCGCCCTGTTGCTCCAAGGACTCGAAAGGCGGACGGAAGCTGGTGCCGCCGCCCCCCTTGGCCGTAAAGTCCAGAGGAAGATCCCAACGCGCCAAGCGCTCCTGGGAAGTCACCTTGGCGTCGCAGGTGAACACCGTGAGTTCCGTGTCAAACTCTTCCAGGACAGCGGAGAGCTCCGAAGCGAAACCGCTCAGCTCCGCTTGGCCAATGGAGCCGGACACGTCAACGGCAACCGCGATTTCTCCCAGCTCCTGGTTTTCCAGGCCGGGCAGATACAGCCCCGAGTGGATGTGCCTCCGGTTGGGGCGCACCCAGGAAAAATCGTTGCGCGCCGAATCCTCCACGAATCTCCGCAACAGGTCCCGCCAGTCCAGCCTTGACCCGAGCATTTCACTGACCAGCCGCTCCAGGCTCCCGGTCAGGTCCCCGGACTCGCGGGACGCATTCACGGCCTGGGCAAGGGCTGCTTTCCAGGACTCTTCTTCCCTGCGCTGGGCCGAGCCCTGGCCGTCGCCTTGCCCGCCGGATTCGGCGTCGCGCACCTCGCCGGACATGCCGGGATCGTCGCCTTGGTCTTCGGGCGTGGTCCCGTCTCGATCCGAGGCCCCGGTCGCGCCCATGGACTCCTCGGGGTCTTCCCCGCTTGGCTGGCCCGTGGAGGAAAACTGGTCTTGGTCCTGGCCGCCTCCTCCTTGTTCTTGGCCTTCGGCTTCCCGGCTGTCCCGCGTGTCTTGCTCCAATCCGTGTTCCCCGCCGCCCTTGGTTTCCTCGTGCTTGTTGACAAGGTCGCCGTAGATGGCGTCGGCGCTCTTGCCGGTGTATACCGGGTCATCAAGAAAGCCCGTGGGCAAGGAAACGCCTGCTTCCACGAGAAGGGGATTGATGGCGTAATCACAGGCCTTATTCCATAAAGTTTTATCGCGGCCTGACCGGCGGGTGTGGTGCAGACAGGCCAGATGCATGACCTCGTGGCACTGCACGCCCTTGACCTTTTCCAGGGGCATGGCGTTGATGTACGAGGGGTTGTAGGCCAAGACCTTGCCGTTGCTCCAGGCGCTGCGGCAGTTCGGGTCCTCGCGGAACTCCAATCGCAACGCCAGGCTGGCGAAAAAGGGGTGGTCCAGGACCAATTCGCTCCTGGCCTTGGTCATCTTATCGCGGGCAATGGTATCCATGGCGATATCCGAGGCTTACACCAGAACGTCGCTGTTGGCGCAGGCCCAGCCCTTGAAGGCTTCAGTGTCCACAATGGCCGGATCTACGGCGGCAGCGTCGCGCATGAGCAAGACGCTGAACTCCACGGGCAGCCGTGCAGCCAAAGTCGCCACGTTTCCCATTGTTTCGCAGCTGGCCTCCCTGGACACGGCCTCGCACATGGCCAGGACCACGGCTGGGTCGTCGGGAATAGCCACCTGGGAAGGATTGGCCATGACTTCTTGGGTTGAGGGCATGCTCTCGCAAATGCGCAGGAATTCCACGCACTCGGCCCCTGCGCCCTGGCCCACGGCTCCACAAATCAAGGCCGTGAGGACCTCTTGGTCCGCGCCCCCGTCAAGCATGCGCGACACGAATTCCCACGAACGAGGCGAGGGAAAAGCCTTTTCATTCCGCTTGGGGTCAAAGGCGTGCAACAACTTGGGGCGGAAACGTAAAAAGGCGCGCAGCCTGGAATCCACGCCATTGTCCTTGGCCCAGGCCATCCAATCGTCCAGGTCCGGCTCGAAATCCAGGTGCACCAAACGATTGGCCAGGGCCGAAGGCATGCGGTGGGTCACGGCGCGATCGGTCTCGCGGTTGCCCGCGGCGATCACGGTCCACTCCTCGGGCAATTCATATTCGCCCAGCTTGCGGTCCAGGATAAGCTGGTAACACGCGGCCTGGACCAGGGGTGGCGCGGTGTTGAGTTCGTCGAGAAACAGGATGCCACGGCCTGTCCGGGGAAGGAAGGCAGGTGGACGCCATACGGTTTCCCCTGCGCTATTGAAAGTGGGAACACCGCGAAGATCCACAGGATCCAGGAGCACGGCACGGATGTCCACGAGGGCCAAGCCCTTGGCTGCGGCCACTTGCGCCACTACTTGGCTTTTTCCCACCCCTGGCGCGCCCCAGAGGAATGTCGGCTGCCGGACTTCCAGCAGGGTCTCCAGTGCGGAGACAATTGCAGATGGTTTCATTGCCCACTCCTTTTGGAAGTGGTTTATTGATAATGAAAACCATTGTCAATAGCTAGGTGCAAACAACTTTGCCTGCAGCTCCCGCTCCCCTCCGACAACGCGGTGGCAAGCTCTCCGTGCCCAAGCCGGGTACTGCGCGGCTATGGATCAGCTGAGTCCCAGTTCATTCTCGTCTTGGACAGGGAGATACGTAGCTGCTGCTTAGAAAATGACCCCAGCCACGAGAATGACGTTGGCATAAGGCGAACATTCGCCGGTTCGCGCAACGCACGCCGCGTCCCGGGTCAGCGCCTTGAATTCCTCGTGGGGGACAAAGGCGAGGGGAATATTGCCCAGGAGCTTGGACAACCCGGCAAGCGCCTTGGGGTTCTTGGCCTTGATCTCCTCGGCAACGAGAGCGGATTCCACCTGGAGTTCGGCGAGTATGGCTTGAGTGGTCTGGATGAAGCCGGGCACGCCCGGGAGAAGAGCCAGGTCGATGCGCTCAACCGACTCCGGTATGGGCAATCCCGCGTCCGCAACCACCAGGGTGTCGGTGTGGCCCATGGCCGTGATGACCCGGGCCAGTTCAGGGTTGAGAAGTCCGCTCTTGCGCACGGGCTCGCCTCCTACTCAGCGATGACCACCTTCACACCCATATCCTCAAACCGCCTTCTGTCCTCGTCCGTGATGGAACTGTCCGTGATAAAGGTGTGGATGAGGTCCAGTCCGCCCAAAGAGGCAAAGGAGACCTTGCCGATCTTGCTGTAATCGGCCAGGAGGAACACCTCCTTGGCCACCTTGATCATGGCTTCTTTCACGTACAGGTCGTTGAATCCGGGATAGGTCAACCCGGCGTCAAAGGAGATGCCGCCCGTGGCCAGGAACAGCTTGGAAGCGTACACGTCCTTGAAAAACTCAGCAGCCTTTTCACCGGTCACGGACAGGGTCGGGGGCTTGAACTGCCCGCCCGAGGCGAACACCGTGCAGTTGGGCACCGCGCCCAAGCGGAGCACGATGTTCAGGGCGTTGGTCAGGACTTTGAGATTTTGCTTGGCAGCCAGGGAATCGACCATCTCCGAGGTGGTGGAGCCCGCGTCAAGGATAATGGTTTCACCGTGGGTCACGAACTCGGCTGCCTTGCGGCCAATGACCCGCTTTTTGTCCATGTTCTCCAGGTGCTCCAGGGACATGGTCTGGACCTGGTGGGGCACGGACTTGAGAAAGGCGCCACCGTGCTGGCGCACGATGAAGCCCTCAGCCTCCAACTTCTCCAGATCCTGGCGGATGGTTGGCTCTGACACGGAAAAGGTTTTGCTCAGGTCCTTGACCCTTGCGCTCCCCTCCTCACGCAGAAGCTCCAGGATCTTTTGACGTCTTTGTTCGGCCAGCATGTGCCCTTTCCCGTTTTTCAGGACGCTATTCGTGGTGATGGTACAGCTCCCAGCCCAGATATTTTGACACTGCCTCCTCAAGGACATCGGCAACGTGCCCGCGTGTCATGGCCACATGGTGTTCATAGCCATTCTGGCAGATGTGGCCGAGGAGCTTGCGCAATCCAGCCACCTCGCATACAGCGATGCCCCCGTCCATGTCAAAGGGGTCGTCGGTAAACGCGCCTTGGCCGACATACCCTTTGATGCAGCCCCATTGGTCATCCGTTGAGATGCGGAAATAGGTCATGGGACCCGAAGCTACCTTGCCCTTGACCGCGCCAAAGCTGTTTTCCCGGCCCAGGGTCTCGCCCAGCACGTCGAGATCCGCAATTTCCGGTGTCACTCCCAGAAAACTGCTGGGAAAGTTGCTGCAATGGGTGTTCACGCACTTGTCCAACTCATGGGCGTAATTGTTGTTCCAATCCAAAAAGCCTGGAGGCGTGCCCGAGGCCAAGAGCAAGGCGTACATGGACACGGCCCCGGTCACGTCCACTTCGCAGGCGCTGGGCATGGAATTTTCGCCCATCATGCTCATGGTCAGGCAGGAAGCGCAGCCGTAGTTTTCCTGCATGGAGGTCCAGCATTGCACTGCGCTGGCCACGCATTCGTTGGCCGCCATCCAGTCTTCCACGGCAATGGAAAACTTGGCCTGGCGCACGACTTGTTCATCGGGAATTCGAGAAGGGATGGTTCCGTACGCGCGGATCGCGGATAGCTTGTCCTTGACCTGGGCTGCCTCGTTGTCAAAGCGGCCCGCAGCCGCAAAAATCTCGGAGAGATCAACCGGCACAACGGTGATGCCCGAGCCCTGGAGGATTTTTTCGCTGTAGCGAACGGTCTGAAAAGCGGCCGGCCGTGCTCCGATGGCGCCGATCCGGGCGTTGGTCAGCCCCTTCACCGTGCGGCAGACACGGGCGAAGCGGTCGAGGTCTTCACGAAAGACCTGGCTGGTGATGTCGCAGGTGTGCAGGGCCGTATCCGTGAAAGGAATATTGTACTGGTACAAGTTGTTGCACACGGAAATCTTGCCGCAAAACGCGTCCCTGCGGCCATGCACGTCCACCTTGTCCAGTTCGTCGTTGCAGGCCTGGACCATCACCGGCACGTCCAGCTTGGCCATGTCCAGGGTCTGCACCACGCCAAGTTCATCGCCAAAGTTGGGCAGGATGACCAGGATGCCGTCGATCTTGTCCGCGTTGGCCCGGAACAAATCGGCATATATCCTGGCATGTTCCAGGGTTTCCACGGCACCGTGGGGTGTGGCCTCTTCCGAGCCGATCACGTACTCGATGCCCAATTCGTCGAGCAGGGCGAGAAGCTCCTTGCGCGCACCGCCCGCCAGCACGGGGTTGAAAAAGCCGCGCGTGCCCACGATGCAACCGAAGCAGACGGTCTTGTCCATGACTTTCATGCTCTTTTCTCCTGCCTAGTCTTCCTGCAAGGTGGCCTTGCTCTGGAGATTGCGCTGGAGCTGGTCCACCACAACCGCGGCCACGATCACTACGCCCTTGATAACCATTTGCCAAAAGGAACTGACGCCCATCATGACCATGCCGTCGCCGAGCACGCCGATAACGAACGCGCCGATGATGGTGCCGCCGATGGAGCCCCGGCCTCCGGCAAGGGAGGTGCCGCCCAACACGGCCGCGGCAATGGCCGTGAGCTCGAACATCTCGCCCGTGGCCGGGTGGGAGGCCACGAGCTGGGAAGCAATGACCAGCCCGGCTATGGCCGAGCAGAATCCCGAAAACATGTACACGAGCATTTTCACGCGCTTGACGCGCACGCCGGAAAGCACGGCGGCGCGTTCATTGCCGCCCACGGAGTAGATATGGCGTCCCAGGGGCGTCCGGGCGGCCACATAGGCCGCGACAGCACCCAGGGCGATCAGCGCCCAAATGCTGACCGGGATGCCGATGAACGTTCCCGCTCCCAGCAGGGGAAAACCCGTGTTGCCGAGCTCTTCCTTACCCACGAGGTTGGGGAAGGTCTCACCGTCGGAGAGCAGCAGGGCCACACCCCGGGCAATATAGAGCATGCCCAGGGTGGCGATGAATGGCGCCACCTTGAAACGGGTGATCAGGAACCCGCTTACAGCGCCGCATACCACACCCACCAACAAGGTGATGAGAATCACCATGGGCAGATGGAAATACACGGTAACGCCGAGAAAGGGCAGGTGCAGGCCTTGATAGATAAGCCCTCCGGCCACCATTCCACACAAGCCTACAATGGATCCTACTGAAAGGTCTATGCCGCCGGTGACGATGACGAATGTCATGCCGATGGCCAGAAAGGCGTATATGGAGACATGCTTGATCATGATCACCATGTTGGCCATGGACAGGAAGTTGGGGGCCATGATGCTGAAGTAGGCCACGACCAGGATCAGGGCGATGAAGGTTCGCAGCTTGAGCAACAGCATGCCCAGCTTAATCTTTTCCTTCTTAACGGCCGGGGCCGCTTGGGTTGCTGAGACGGTATTCATTTCCCGCTGACCCTCCCTATTGATGCAGCGTTTGGTTCACGGATTTATGGCCGACCGCTGAAGCAACCACGAGATCTTCTTCGCAGGCGTCTTGGCGTTTCCATTCCCCGGTGATTTGGCCCTTGCTCATGACCAGGATGCGGTCCGCAATGGCCATGATTTCCTTGAGTTCCGAAGTAACGAAGATGATGCCGATGCCCTTGCGGGCCATGTCGTGCATGATGTCGAAAACATCGGCCTTGGCGCCCACGTCAATGCCCCGTGTGGGCTCGTCCATGAGCAGCACCTTGGGCGAGGTGAGCAGCGCCTTGCCAATGACCACTTTCTGTTGATTGCCGCCGGACAGGGAACTGATGAGCACCTGGGGATTGGGGACCTTGATGGACAGGTCCTTGATCATCTTGAGCACGGCTTGCTTGGCCCAGTTGCCCACAATGTGGAACACCTTGATAAACTTCCAAATGCTGGCCAGGGTCATGTTGTGAGCCACGGACAAGGACTGCACGAGGCCCTCACGCTGGCGGTCCTCGGGGATGAGCGCCATGCCCTTTTTGATGTGATCCCCCACTGTTCCCTTGGAAATATCCTCGCCATCAAGAATCACCCTGCCCTTGGCTTCCTTGTGCAAGCCCATGAGGCACTCGTAGAGTTCCGAGCGGCCCGAGCCCATAAGCCCATAGACACCGAGAATCTCGCCCTTGTGCAGGGAAAAGGACAGGTGGTCCACGGTGAAGCCGCCGCCAACACGGGGCAATCGTAGATTTTCCACCTTGAGCACTTCTTCGCCCGTGGATTGGCTGGGGTATTCATGGGTGCGGTCCGCAGCTTCACCCACCATGTTGGAGATGATCCACGGCACGTCGATCGTCTCCATGGGCGCTTCCTGCATGAGTTTGCCGTCGCGCAGCACCGTAATGTAGTCGCCGATGGTGATCAGTTCTTCCAGGCGGTGGGAGATGTAAATGATGGAAACTCCATGGTTCCTCAAGTCGTTGATCACCTTGAAAAGCACGTCCACTTCCGCCGTGGACAGGGCCGAGGTGGGCTCGTCCATGATCAGGATGCGGGCGTTGAGCGCCAAAGCCTTGGCGATTTCCACGATCTGCTGCTGGCCGATGCGCAGGTTCGCGACTTGGTCCTTGGGCCCGAACCCGGCTTCAAGACGCTCAAGAAGCTTTTCAGCCTCCTCCACTTGAGCCTTGCGATCTATGTGCACGCCGGCCTGGGTCATCTCCCGGGCAATGAAAATATTTTCCGTGACATTGAGGTTGGGGAACAAGTTGAGTTCCTGGTGGATCATGCCGATACCGTGCGCCACGGCGTCATGAAAGGAACGGATGCGGACCTGTTTCCCTTCCAGATAGAGCGAACCCCGGGTGGGCGTTTCCACGCCCGCCAATATTTTGGTCAGGGTGGACTTGCCCGCGCCATTCTCGCCCACGAGCACGTTGACCTTGCCCTGGTAGACGTTGAAGTCCACCTTGTTCAGGGCCACGGTGCCGGGATACAGCTTGGTGATCTTGTCCGCCCTGAGTATGACCGGATCTTGAGTTGCTTGGCTCACGATTACTCCTCCACCTCAAGAATGACGGGGGTGATGAGGACGTCTTGAGAAGCCTGCAAATGGGTGAACGAGCCGGAAAAGGTCACTCGTTTGCCCATGAGCGCTTCCCGGTCCAACTCGCCGGTCACGGATTGGTTGACCATGGCGTTGAACGCATTGGACAGCCGCGCGAACTCAAGCTGGTTGGTGAAGTCCGTAAAAGATATGAATTCCAGGGAATCGCGGATAGAGGTGCCTTTGATGACCGGACCGATCTGGATGGCCACATCCGAAGTCCCGTCCGCCGGTTCCAGATCCACGTCCACGGTGGAGGCCCGGGATTCCGTATTGACCGCCACGATCACGCCTGTGCCTGTGACGCGGAAATTCCAGGGACTGCCCTCTTCCTTTTCACGGTACCCAAACTGCTCGCCCGCAGCTTCCTGGTCCTGGTTCCAGACGGCCAGAACATCCGCAATAGGCAGACATTGCTCTGCAAAATAGGGGACGACCTTATCATCCCAAATGTCGGCAACAAAGGCGTCAGGATCAAACTCATCAGTAACAAAATAGATATCCAACCCTTCTTCTCCCTCGGCGCCTTCTTCTTCGTCAGGGACAATGGTGCAGGCGGCAAGGGCCAGGACGGACAGGGCCAAGAGGGCGATACAACCGAGATAGGCCAGGGAGGCAATCTGATTCCCGGCTTTGGAAGCGCTCCGCATGTGGATTCCTCCCTTGGTAGCGATAAATATAATGGGTCGTGGCTTGAAGAGTACGGAAACTCAATGTGGGTTGCGAATGGGAGGGCGGCGCAATCACGCCGCCCTCCAGTCAATTCTAGTCTTCCATGGCAAAGGTTTCAAGCTTGGCGGCGTTGTCGCCGTTGATCAGCACGCAGTCCATGAGTTGTTTCTCGGGCAGGCCGGTGGAGCCTTCGCGCAGGTACAGGTCGGCTTGCTCAACCGCCATCTGGGCGATGCGGTAAGCAGGCTGCAGCACGGTGGCCTTGATCTCTCCGGCCAGGATGGAGTCGCGCACATCGTTGGAGCCGTCAAAGCCCACAACAATGACGTCGCCCATGCCGGCGGCCTTGAGGGCGGCCATGGCGCCCATGGCCATGGTGTCGTTGCCGCAGATAACACCCTTGATGTCGGGATTGGCCTGGATGATGGATTCCATCTTTTCAAAGGCCTCGGTTTGGCTCCAGTTGGCGCTTTGACGGGCGACCATCACCAAGTCCGGGTATTGGTCGATGATGTCGTGATAACCTTGCGAGCGGATGCCGGCGTTGGTGTCGGATTCCTTACCCACCAACTCCACGTAGTTGCCTTCCTCGCCCATGAGCTTGACGAATTCTTCGCCGCCCAGGGTTGCGCCTTGATAGTTGTTGGAAACGATCTGGGCGATGGCGATGCCGTTCTCGTTGATCTCGCGGTCAATGAGGAAGCTCGGGATGCCGGCGTCCAGGGCCCGCTGGATCGGGGCAATGGAGGCGTCGGCGCCAGCATTGTCCAGGATGATGGCGGCGGCGCCGCGAGCAATGGCGGTGTCGAACAGCTCGCTCTGTTTGTTGGCGTCGTCGTCATGCACCAGGACAAGGGTCTCGTATCCGAGCTCTTGAGCCCTGGACTCGGCGCCCACAGCCTCAGCCTTGAAGAAGGGATTGTCATGGGACGGCGTGATAATGACAATGAGGCCTTCGGCAAACGCCGTAGAGGCCGCGAACAAGAGGCTCAGCGCCAAAACTGCTACGATCAGTCTTTTCATGCTACCCGCTCCTTTGGTTTTGATTATTTTCGAATCCAACCTTGTGACGAAACTTTCACAAAACAAACACTCTGTCAACACCTCGCAACAAATTCTCGAAAGCCACATCTTGACTGTAGCTCATTGCAATTAAAAGATAAACATCCGAAACCCTCTGACTTTTCCCTGAATGTTTAGGCGAACGCTTTTTTTCTTTTCTTTTCTTTTGTTGCCTTTTTCTTCGAATTAGGGCAAAAAAAG
>QZKZ01000426.1 GCA_004796465.1 Desulfovibrio sp. | reverse complement strand
CTCCTATACTGCTCCTGAACTCGCCCTGCCTGAAGGACTGGACTCCTGCGTCGAGTCCACCGAGTTCATGCGCAGGGAGCACATGCAACTGCTCGACGACTGGCGCGATCAAGTGGTGCGCGACGCCAACCGCGTCTACGTGTCCACAGAGAACTTCGGCACCGAGGACGCCCCGGTTTACCGCATGTACGAGGCCAGCCTGCAGAACACCTGCATGGACTGCCACACCAACAAGGCCGAGTTCTGTGACAAGTGCCACGCCGCCGCAAGCGTGGAGCCCTATTGCTGGGACTGCCACATTGAGCCAAAGGGGAACTAACCATGGATAAAAGCAGACGAAACTTTATCCGGCTCGCCTCCCTCTCGGCCCTGGGCATGGGTGCGGCTCCTGCTTTGGCCCGCGCCGAAACCGCCAGCGCCGTGTACACCGAGACCACCGAGGCCGCCGACATGTACGGCCCCAATGCCAACGCCCTTGAGGGCACCCATTGGGGCATGGTCATCGATACCACGAAGCTCACCACTCCCGAGGACATCGCACCCATCGTGGAAGCGTGCCACTCCATCCACAACGTTCCTGACATCGGCAACGACCAGGAAATCAAATGGATTTGGTCCGCCACTTTCCACGAGTCCTTCACGGAAAAGCACAACCACTACCTTGCAGAGGAAATACACGAGCGCCCTTTCCTGCTCCTGTGCAACCACTGCGAACACCCGCCGTGCTGCCGGGTCTGCCCGACCCAGGCCACGTTCAAACGCGAATCCGACGGCGTTGTGCTCATGGACTTCCACCGCTGCATTGGCTGCCGCTTTTGCATGGCCGCCTGCCCTTACGGCGCGCGCAGCTTCAACTTCGGCGACCCCAGGCCGTACATCAGCCAGATCAACCACGAATTCCCCACCCGCACCCGCGGCGTGGTGGAAAAGTGCAACTTCTGCGCTGAACGTCTGGCCAAGGGCGAGGAACCCGCGTGCGTGGAAGCCTCGAACGGCGCGATCATCTTTGGTGACCTTGACGACCCGCACTCCGAAGTCCGCGAGGTCCTTAAGGAGCATTTCACCATCCGCCGCAAACCCACTCTGGGCACGCAACCCAGCGTGTACTACATCATTTAAGGAGGCCGCCAATGCTCGAAAAAGCACTCAAAGGAAAGCCCTCCTATTGGATTTGGCTTTTCGTCCTGCTCTCGCTGATAGGCACGGCCTCCATCGTGTACATCTTCCAGCTCGTCTACGGTCTGCAGATCACCGGCATGAGCCGGGACGTGTCCTGGGGCCTGTACATTTCCCAACTCACCTATCTGGTCGGTGTGGCCGCCTCGGCTGTCATGCTCGTGCTGCCCGCGTACTTCCACCACTACAAAGAGTTCAAACGCATGATCATCCTCGGCGAATTCATGGCAATCGCCGCGGTCATGATGTGCATGCTCTTCGTGCTCGTGGACTTGGGCCAGCCCCAACGCATGCTCAACATCTTCATGTACCCCTCGCCCAACTCCATCCTGTTTTGGGACGCCATCGTGCTCAACGTGTACATGATCCTGAACATTATCATCGGCTGGATCACCCTGCAGGCCGAACGCAACCAAGTGGATCCGCCCAAATGGATCAAAAAGGTCATCTACCTGTCCATCATCTGGGCCTTCTCCATCCACACCGTGACAGCGTTCCTGTACTCCGGCCTGCCTGGCCGCCACTACTGGCTCACCGCCATCATGGCTGCCCGCTTCCTGTCCAGCGCGTTCTGTTCCGGTCCGGCCATCCTGCTGCTCCTGGCCCTGCTGCTCAAGAAGCTCACGGAATTCGATCCCGGCACCCAGGCCATCAAAACCCTGGCCAAGATCATCACCTACGCTATGTGCGTGAACGTGTTCTTCTTCCTGCTTGAGCTGTTCACCGCCTTCTACTCGGGCATCCCCGGCCACCAAGCCCCGATCATCTATCTGTTCTCGGGCTGGGAGGGCCACGCCGAGTGGGTCGCCTTCATGTGGACCGCCGCAGCCCTGGCCATTCTCTCCCTGGTGCTGCTGATCCCGGCCAAGTTCCGCGACAACCACGCCCTGCTCCCCTGGACGCTGGCCATCCTGGTCATCGCCACCTGGATCGACAAAGGCATCGGACTCATGGTTGGCGGTTTCACCCCCAACGTCTACGAAGCCGTGACTCCCTACACGCCGTCCCTGTGGGAAATCATCATCACCCTCGGTGTGTACGGCATCGGCGCACTGATCCTCACCGTGCTCTGGAAAGTCGCCGTAGGCGTCAAACAAGAAGTGGGCACTGCCACATAACACCCGCTCCTACCCAGTTGTCCAAAGGGCCGCGTCCGCGCGGCCCTTTTTTATTGGCTAAGGAAACGTCAAAGGAAAACGTCGTGGGGCTTTGCCCCACACCCCACCAGGGGCATGATGCCCCTGGACCCCCACCTGGAAATACAATCGGCCCGCCAAGCCAAGGCTTGGCGGGCCGATTAGTTATCCAAATGGGGTCAAGGGGATCATCCCCTTGCGGGGGTGCAGGGGGCAGAGCCCCCGCGCCGTTGACGTTCTCCGTTGACGTTGCCTTGCCGCCTTGCTGCTGGTACTTGCCATGCATGCACATTATGCTTGCCTACCCCCCGTTTTTGCTGGACCGCGTTCACACGGAGAACATCGACCCGCCGCCCATCGGCATGATGTATGTGGGCGCGCTGCTCATGGCCCACGGCCATGACGTGTCCATTGCCAACATGCATCAGGCCGGCAAGAATCCGGGGATCATGGAACAGGTCCTGCGGGAAAACCGGCCCGATCTGCTGGGGATTTCCATCTTCCACGCCAATCGTTTCGGCGGCGTGGACCTGGCGGGTATATCCAAGCAAGTGCATCCTGAGGTGCCCGTGGTTTTGGGCGGTATTGGGGCCACGTTTCTTGACGAGTTGCTGCTCACCCACTTCCCGGACATTGACGCCATTGTGCGTGGCGAGGGCGAGCACGCCATGCTGGAGCTGGTGCAGGCTCTGGAACAGGGCAAAGGCCCCAAGGAGTGGACCCATATCCAGGGCTTGAGCCTGCGCGGGGATGACGGCGTGATCCGCACCCAGGACCGTCCTGCCCTGGAAAATCTTGACGACCTGCCCAACCCTGCCCAGTTCTTCACTTACCAGCACCTGGCGCTCACGCGGGGTTGCCCAGGCAACTGCACGTTCTGTGGTTCTCCGCGTTTCTGGGGGCGCAAGGTGCGCTCCCATTCCGCCAAGTACTTTGTGGACCAGATGGAACTGCTCAGGGACAAGGACGTTTCCTTTTTCTACGTGTCTGACGACACTTTCACCCTGAACAAGGACTTGGTCATTGAAGTCTGTCAGGAAATCATCAACCGCGAGTTGGACGTGACCTGGGCCGCTATTTCCCGCGTGGACGCCGTGGGTGGCGAGCGCGGCGAGGAGATGCTGGCCTGGATGCGCAAGGCGGGCTGCATCCAGCTCAGCTTTGGCGTGGAAAGCGGCTCAGAAGACGTGCGCCGCGCCTTGGGTAAAAAGACCAGCCAGGACGCCATCCGCGAGGCCTTTTCAAAGGCCGCGGCCCACGCCATTCTGGCCCGGGCATACATCATCTACGGCTGCCCGGGCGACGGCGAGGACAGTTTGCAGGCCAACCTGGAGTTGCTCCAAGAAATCCAGCCGCTCATCGTGCTCTTTCATGTACTGGCCATCTTTCCAGGTACCCAGTTGTGGGAAGATGTCAAAACAAGGCTCAGTCTCACCGACGACATCTGGCTGGAGCGCATTGAGGACATCCTCTACTTTCAGACCGTGCCTGATATGGAGCCTGAAGCGCTCATGGACTACGGCCGCCGCCTCAAGACCGAGTACTTCCGCATGCTGCCCGAATTCGCGCAAAACGCGGCGTCTGGTTTCTCTGAACAAGGCCCAAATCTCCCGGCTCAGGCTGATTTCCTTTCCCGCCTGGGCATGACCTTCCATTATGGGGATTATTCGCACAACGAGCACATTCCGGACAAAATGGAGACGGCGCGTGATTTATATACCCAAGCCCTGGAACGCCATCCCGACCGCCGCGCATTTTTCGGCTTGGCCGTGGTTCATCAATCCGAGAATGAACACGAGTCGGCTGTCGACATCCTGCAAAAAGCCCTGGCCCACTATCCCGACGATGAGGAACTGATCGAGCGCTTGGCTGGAAGCTACATGGACCTGGGCAAGCTTGAGTCGGCCGTGGACTTGCTCGCGCCGCTCACGGAGTCGTCGCGCGCCATGCAGATGGCGGCTGAATGCTGCCGGGCCTTGGGTGACTCGCGCGCTTCCGAGTTCCGGCGGCGGTATCTGGAATTGCCGTGATCTATTCCCTCCCGCGCTGAGCACCCCCAGCTTCAGCACACCCCCATTTCCTTTCCCTGCGGCTGTCGTTGGTCACGGCTCAGCCGCTCAGCAGTATTCTGCATATAGCTTGTGTCAATGATTGACATACCATATTGCTGTTTGTTAGTCACAGGTGTCATGATTTTTGATTTGATAACAGCATTGTGTCGATATGGGATGTTATCGGTACGGCGCCGCCATGCCCGGTGGCCGCCATATACTCTCTCCACCCCTTCAAGGAGGACGTCATGAAAGAAATGGAAGGCGTTATGTACCAAATGAACGCACCAAGCGGAGCTGACCCGGACGGGCTGTATTTT